>JABDJW010000257.1 GCA_013002375.1 Acidimicrobiales bacterium
CACTGGTACCACGAGCCGTCCCAGGCCAGCAGACCTTGATCGAGGGTGAGCGCGGGCGGATCGCTCGCTCGGCCATCGGCGATCGCATAGCCCAGAGCAACCGCGATCCGGGCCAGGATCCACGAGCCCAGGACCGCCCGCCAGTCGATGCCGAACCACTCGGTTCGGGCCGGCGGTCGGAATCGCGTTCGGTTCATCCGGCCGGTTCGAACCGGATCAAGGCGCCCGGTTCGTACCGGTCGGCGTCGGCCGCGATGGTGGTGGTCGCCGCCCGACCGACGCTCAGTTCCTCGACGACCCGCTCGCACTGCCCCTCGAGCGTGAGGTAGCCGGTGGCCAGTACCACGAAGATCGTGCCGCTGCTTCGCTGGTTGATCCGGTCGACGAACGCGCTCGGGTCGGCCGCTTCGTTGCGGTCGGCGTAGTCGCGCCAGTCGACCCGCTCCGGTTCGCCGAGCTCGGGATAGGTGACCGCATCGATCGCCGGATCGAGGTAGCGCGACGCGGCCGGGCCGAGCTGATCGGGACAGAACACCACGAGGTCGCCCGGCCGGGCGACCTCGTTGATGGATTCGGCGATCGCCTCGCTCTGGCTGCGGTCGATGTTCGAGACGTACGCCGCCGTCGCAAGGGCAAAGCCGATGACCGCTCCGCCGATGGCCAGCCGGGAGATGCCGCGGAACTGGAGCAGGCCCCGGGCGGCCAGCAGGATGACGAAGGGCACGACGACCGCGGCATAGCGCGGCTGATAGGTGCCGGCGGTGGCCCACGCCGCGACCGTGCCCAGCCCCATGGTCAAGGCGACGAGCGCGCCGAGCCGAAGCCCGTTGGGCGACGCCTTGGCATCGATTTCCAGCCGGCCCGATTCGTTCACCCGGCCGAACAGGCCGACGAGGACCAGCACGACCACAGCGAAGCCGACCAGCTGCGCTTCGGACCGTGGCCCGCCCCCGAGTTCGAAGATCGTGGTACTGGCGATCTCGGCCGGGCGGGCCCGCTCGCCCCAGGGCGTGCCGGTGTGGGCCAGTTGATCGAGGAAGACCGGCAGCCACGGGGTGAACAACAGGCCACCGACCACCAGCGCGCCCGCGACCTTGCGGGCTGGAGTCGGTAGGCGCTGCTGATCGAACCCGAGGGCTTGCCAGAGCACGGTGAGGCCCAGCGCGGCCAGGAAGAAGATCGCCCAGTAGTGGGTGTACAACAAGGCCGCGGCGGTGACGGCAACCCCGGCCAGGCGCAGCACCGTCGGTCGTTCGAGCGCCGATTCGGTGACGACCCAGACCGCGAGGGCCAGCAGCGAGACCAAGGCGTACATGCGGGCCTCGGTCGCGTAACGAATGGCGAACGGCGAGGCCGCCAACAAGACCAGGGCGGCGACTGCCATCCGGTTCTGCGCCTCGGCGCGGAGTTCGGCCCGACGCTCCGGCGGGCGATGGTCGGTGGCAAAGACTTCCAGCTCGGTGACACCGAACCGCCGGCCGGCCAGGACCATCAGCGGGAGGGCGGCGATCGCGGCAACGCCGGACAGAGCTCGGGCCACTCCGTCGCCGTCGCCGAACACCGTCGTCCAGAACCGCAGCAGGAAGTAGTACAGGGGCGGGTGACCGTCCTGGCGCAGTCCGTCGACGATGCCGTCGGCCCCCAGCGCGGCGATGTTCACCGACAACGCCTCGTCGAGCCACATGGGCGTCTGGGCCACGAAGCGCAGCACGGCGCCAATGACGACAACGACTGCGACCGCAGCCGCGACCAACCGGTTGCTCACCTGGACGTGCTCACGAGTTGTCCGGCCGGTCGATGGGTGGTTCGAGACCGTCGAGGCGATCCTCGAGGGCCCGGATGCGGCCGGCCAGGCCGGCGATCGCGGCTCGATCGTCGAGGGTGGCGTACTCGACCACCTTGCGCATGGCTTTGGTGCCTCGGAAGAACAGTTTGCGATGGGGCCGGCCGGTGGTCCACGGGTTCGTGACCGAGTCGGGAATCTCGAGGTTTCGGACCGCGATGTCGAGTTCGTGCCAGCGGCGTTGCTTCTCCAGGTTGTCGGCATCGGCCCGTTCGGGCCGGAGTTCGGTGGGGAGGCCATCGAAGAGGGCGCCGGACTCGTAAAGCTCGGGGTAGTGGTTTTCGAACTCGTAGGCGGCGGGCGCGACCTGATGCTGCCACTCGTTGGGGAACTGCGGCCAGGCCAGGGTCACGAACCGTTCGGGCGGGGCGAAGCGATCCGGGTGCAGATGCCGGGCGAGGTTGAAGTAGATCGACCACTCGTCGAGCGGATAGGTCGCACCGGCGTCGGCCACCGTCGCCGCCACCTCCCGGAAAAGGTCGCGGTCCATGATCTGCGGCATGTGCGAGGCATAGGCCAGGGGCTCGCGGATGCCGTGCCGCTGCAGCACCAACATGGCGTTGGTGAGCCCTTGATCCATCGGGGTGAGGGTGCGGCGCCAGCGCGAGAGCTCGTAGAACCAGTAGTTGCGATAGCGCCCTCGATCGTCGACGAAGATGTCGGGGCCGAGCACCCGCAGCGGGCGATTGTCGTCGTCGGCCATGACGAACTGCGATGCGATGGCGTCGTGTTCGAGCATCGTGGTTCGTAGCCGGTAGTTGCGGCTGGTGTGATCGAGGCCGGCCACCGACCCGGCGTCGCCCGCGTCGGTGATGGCCTCGTCGGTCAGCACGACCAGCGCGGGATCGTCGATGGCCGCCACCGCGTCGCGGGTTCGCTCGGGACAGATGGCGACGACCTCCTCGATGAACGGCAAGCCGTGGCGAACGTGGGCCAGCGTCTCGGCGAACAGGGCCGGACGGGCGGTAAGGAACACCATCTGCACGTTGGGCAGGTTACCGGTCGCGGTGGGGTGCGGCGGTTCCACGCCGATCAGCCGGCGGTCACCCCGCGCCGGTACTCGTGCGGGAGATCGCTCGGCGGGACCGCAGCGCCCAGGGCAGCAGTCGCGCCGCGCCGGCCAGGCCTCGGAGCCGACGGATGGCCAGACTGAAGTCGGGCCACGCTCCGGGACGTCGGTTGCCGATGGCCCGGCGGAACTGATTGAGCGCGCTGAGTTCGGCCCGGATCGCAGCCCGGGCCAGCGTGCCGAGCGGTGCGTTGCGGGCCAGCATCAGGAGGCGGTTGCGGGTTTGAAGCGTGTCGGTGAGCGCGCTGCCCTGGCCGGTGATGGCCGAGTGCCGGTGGGCGACAACGGCCTCGGGAACGAACAGGTACCGCCACCCGGCCCGTGTGCCCCGCCAGCTGAGATCGGTGTCCTCGTAGTAGAGGAAGAACTCGGGCGCCAACAACCCGACCGCTTCGAGGTACTCGGCTCGCAGTGCGACTGCGGCCCCGCACCAAGCGTCGGGCGGCGCCGCGGGCAACGGGGCGTGGGCCGCGTCGGCCCAGTAGTTGAGGTTCCGTCCCGTACCGTCCGGGTCGATCGCCGAACCGTCATTCTGCACCACCGTGATCCCCGTCGCACTGGGGCTGAGTTCGACGGTCTGTATCGTTCGGCCGACGTCGACGGTGGCCGCGCCGAGCAGGGCCTGGTGGGTGCGGCGAGCATTCACCGCGACTCGAACGTCGCTCGCGTCGTCCGGCGCCCGCAGCACGGAGCCGGGACCACAGCGCCATTCGTGCCCGCCCCGTCGCGTTGGCAGGCGGTACGCATCGCCGACCACGTGGCACGAGCCGGTGATGTCGGCGTCGCCGTCGAAGACCGCCGACACGACGATCTCGTGCCCTGCCGCCGGTGCGATCGGGTACTCGGAGAACGGGCGATCGAAGACGATCCGCGGGCACGCCGCGCCCACATTGGCCGGTGCCTCGAGCAGCGACGGGATCAGGGTGTGGAGCAGATCGGGAGCCACCGCGGTGTCGGGGTTGAGCAGGACGGCGATGGTGTTGGCCGGAAGGTCGGTGAGCCCGTGGTTGTTGGCACCGAAGCCCTCGTTGGTCGGTCGTTCGATCAGCGTGACGCTCGGGAACAGCGCCCGGATCTCGGCCGGTGAACCATCGGTCGATGCGTTGTCGATCACCACCACGTCGAGCCGGTCGGGCGGCCAATCGAGGGCCATGACGTGGGCCAGGGCCCGGAGTACGAGTGCGCCGCCGTCATGGTTGAGCACGACGATCCGTACGAGGGGCAACTCGTGGACCGGAGGGGTCACGGACGGGGGGCGGAGCGACCGCGCGCTGTCTGCACCGTCCGTCCGGCCGCCTTGAGCGATTTGGAAACCAGGGCGCGCGGACCGCCGGAGCGGAGGTGGACTTGGGCCCGTTCCACCGCTCGGCTGACCCCGCGGGGGATTTCCGGGCGGCGCGACTCGATTCCCGGGGCCAGGGTGGCGTCGAGGAGATCGGGGGCCCGTCGGGGAGTGGCGACGAAGTCGAGGACGGGAACCAACGCGTCGCTCCATCGATACCGGGATCGCGGTCCGGCGGTCGCGGCGGCCGCTGCGGCGTGGGCATCGGGGTCGGACAGGAACTCGATGAGGGCGCCGGCGAACGCGGCATCGTCGCCCGGTGCCGCGAGGTGGGCCGCGCCGACGGAGGCGAAGTAGTCGGCCAGCTCGTCGCCGCCGGTGGCCACGGTGGGCAGGCCGGCCCAGGCGTGATCGAGTAGCCGGGTGCGGAACGAGAATCGGGCTTCGATGTCGGCCTGCTGCGCGGTGACGCCGACGCGAGCTTCGCCCAGCGCGGCGCCGCGCTGGGCGTAGGGCAGCCAGGTGGGATGGAGGAGGACATGGTCGGCCAGGCCACGTTGCTCGACCTCGGCCCGGATCGCGGCGAGCGTCGCCGGTTCGTCGTGCTCGGGATCGGGGTGGTGGGCACCGAGCAGCACGAGGCGCACGTCGGGAATCACGGCCCGCACCCGATCGATGGCCCGCACCACGGTGAGGGGGTCGAGCCAATCGTGCAGGCCGCCGGCCCACAACACGATGGGGTCGGCGGGATCGAGGCCGTGGGCATCGGCCAACGGGGTGTCGCTCGCAGCCGCAGCCGTGGGGTCGATGCCAAAGGGAACGGTGTCGATGAGGTGCCGCAGTTCGGGGTCGGCGGCGTGGGTCGCGGCGTTGATGCGGCCGACCGAAGCCAACCAGCCCAGCCAGAAGTCGCGCTGGCGTTCGCTCGCGGCCAAGAAGAAATCACCGCGGGCGAGCTGGTCGACGAGGGTTCGCCTTGCGCCCTCGATCAGGTCGGCCCGGCGTATCGGGTCATCCCCGCCGCGATGGAGGGCCTCGAGCAGGAAAGGGTCATAGAGATCGACGATCATCGGCGTGGCGCTGCGGTGCAGGTGGCGGTGGTCGAGCAAGGAGCGGCCCTGGACGACGATGACATCGAAGTCATCCTCGACGATCGGCTGGTCGTCGGCCGTCGTCGAGCGAAGTTCGACCTGGTGGCCGACGGTGCGGAGGTGGTCGGCCATCCGGGTGGCCCGAACCGCCGGCCCCGCCTGGCTGGGGCCGAGGGGGGAGGGGGTGAGCAGCAACACCCGTCGGTCGGCGATGCCCCCTAACGAAGCCTGTCCCGACGAAGCCGGGCCTGATGAAGCTGTTTCCGGCGTAGCCACCACGCCGTCACGTTACCCCCGCGACGCGCAGGGTCAGGTCTACGTTGGACCCTACGCGCAAGGTCCAACGTAGACCTGACCCCAACATGGCATGAAAATCCGGGTTCCTGGTCACGAACGGCGGGGTTGGCCTCGCTAAGGTCTCGGTGTGCTCGCCGGACCGCTCTCGATCGCTGCCCTCGTGGTCGTGCTCGGGGGAGCGTTGAAGCTCGGATCACCGGACGCAACCCAGCGAGCGCTGGCCACGTTGGGCCTGCCGAGCCACCGGCTGATCGTGCAGGCGATGGGCGCGGCCGAGGTCGCGCTCGGTGCCGCGGTGCTGGCGATCGGCGGCCGGGTGCCCGCATTCCTGCTGGCGCTGGCCTACCTCGCCTTCACCGGTTTCGTCGTCGTGGCCCAGCGCGCCGGAAGCGGCATCGGGTCGTGCGGCTGCTTCGGCCAGACCGATACGCCACCGAGTGCCATGCACGTCGTGGTCAATCTGGCCGCGGCCGGCGTCGCCTTCGCCGCGGTCGCCTGGCCGGTTCCCGGACTGGCCGACACGCTGGCCGATCAGCCCTGGTTGGGCGGGCCGTTCCTGGGGCTCAGTCTCCTCGGCACGTGGATCGTCTATCTTCTGCTGACCACCGTGGCCCAGGCCCTCAACGCCGATCAGACGGTTGCGGTGAAGCAGTTTCGTTTGCGGCAAGCGGGGACCTCATGACCAATGTGATGACCGGAATGAGCACGACGCTGGCGCAGAAGGCTTCCCGATTCCTCGAGCGCCGGTCCGACCGCCGAGGCTTCTTGCGGCGGAGCGCCCTGGTCGGCACCGCGATGGCGGCTGCGCCGACCACCTACGTGCTGAAACCCAAGACGGCCTACGCCGCGATCTGCAACTGCTCGGGCAGCAACTGCGACTGCGGCGCCCTCTGTTGCGATGGCTACACCGAGTTCTGTTGCACGCTCAACGGAGTCAACGGCTGCCCCCCGGGCACGAGCTACGGCGGCTGGTGGAAGGCCGACGGGTCGGGGTACTGCGACAATGGAACGCCGCAACCCCGCTACTACCTCGACTGCAACGCAGCGTGCAACAACTGTGGGTGCGGTGCGTCGGGCGTCTGCGCCGGATCATGCTCGGGCACTCCCTGCGGGTGCGCGAACGGCAGCTGCAACAACCGCAAAGCCGGCTGCACCGGGTTCCGCTACGGGCAGTGCAACCAGGCCACCGCCTGCCTGGGCCCGATCGTGTGTCGGGTCGTCACGTGCACGCCGCCATGGGATCTCGACCCCACGTGCACGACGGCAGTGCGCACCGACAACAACACCCGCTTCCACAACCGGCCCTGTCTGCAGGAGGATCCGGGAAATCCCGAAGGAGCACTGGTCGCCGTGCAGCTGGCGCCGGGAGGCGTACGGTTCGTCGGTTACGTGCTCGCCAC
>JABDJW010000259.1 GCA_013002375.1 Acidimicrobiales bacterium
AGGTGTACCCAGCCCGGCCACTCGGGGCCGACGAGTCGGGCTGCACCCTCGATTCCGAAGAGGACGACCGGCGGGATGGCGATCACCAGGAGTGCGAACGCGAGGGTGCCGGCGTGGCGAGCGTTCACGAAGACGAAGTACTCCGGATTGTCGCCGAAGATCGACAACAACGGTTGCGCCACCGCGATCCCGGCCAGGCCGAGCAGCGTCAGGAACCGATGCATGGCCCGCTCGGGAATGGGGGTGAGTTCCACCACCTGGCGAGCCTAACAATGTCGTTCGGCGGTTCGGCCCGCCCTCGCGGCTCAGCCCAAGCGGTTCGACCCGCGCCCGAGTTCCGGCTTCACTGGTTGTCGTGAGGACCGATGTCTACGGCGAAGCCGTCGCCCAGCAACGGCAAGAGATCCCCGGCGTGTACGGCGGTGTCGACTTCTCGATCGTGCCCGAGCGCCTCGACGCCGAAGCCGACCGGGGCGATGCCCGCTTCGCTCGCCACCAAGAAGCGATCGACCGGGTTTTCGACCAACCCGAATTGTTGGCCCGGATGCGCGACTACACGATGACCGGCGATCGGGTGGCCGACGCCTACGCCGCGTTGATCCCCGAACACGGGTTTCGCACGCTGGTCGACATGCTCGACTTGGCCTGCGAGAAGGGTATCGATGCGGTCGATGATGCGCCGCCCGAACTCAGTGCGCTCATCCGGTCGATGGAGTCGACGCCCGACTGGGTCGACATGGACTTGGTCGAACGCGGTGCCCGGGCCGAGCGGGTGCCGATGGCGACCGCCACACCGTTCGCGATCCGCGGGGCCTTCCTCGCCACCTTCCTGAACAAATATGCCGCGCTGCCGATGACCATGACCGGCACCTTGTCCGACGAAGCGGCCCGCAAGCGGGTGTTCGAGACGGCCAGCTTCTTCACCGCCACGACCTTGCCCGGCGCACTCGACCGCTACGGCAAGGGCTTCCACGCCGCGGCCAAGGTGCGGTTGATGCACTCGATGGTGCGGTTCCACATGATGAGCTCCGGCCGGTGGGATGTCGCCACCTTCGGCATCCCCATTCCCCAGGTCGATCAGATGCCGGCCGGCACGATCGGCACGTTCTTCCTGTCGGCCCGCCTTTTGGCCAAAGGTCGCACCGTGTTCTCGTCGGCCGAACGGGCGACGGTCGAGCTGGCTCGCTATCGATGCTTTCTGCTCGGCCTCCCTGAGGACCTGCTCGGCGATACGCCCCAGGAGATCGTCGACCTGTTGACGGCCCGCCACATCACGCTGCGCGAGGGCTACGACGACGAGATCTGCGGGTCCTTGGTGCGGGGCACGATGGGCGTCGAGTTGTTCGACCGCAGTTCGGCGCGGGGCAAGCTTCACGGGTGGCTCGAGGACGGCTTCTCCCGTTTTGTCCTGGTCAACAATTTTCTCGGCAAGGACCACGAGCGGGCCTCGTCGATCGGTATCGAGTTCGATCGGCGGCACAAGGTCGCGGCCGCGATCGCCGCGCTGGCGGTGTTCGCCAACTCGACGTTCTACAACCTCGGGCTCAGGGTGCCGGCCGTGTCCGGCTGGGTCGATCGGCGGCTCAACACCAGGATCGCCCGGTTGCTCGATTCCTACGGCCACGCCGATTTCGTGACCGACCCGGAGCGCTACCAGGTCGACGTCGCCTGACCCGATTCCCTCCTGCGCCCACGACTTCTGACACTTCCACTGCCAAAAGGGGTCAGACCCCAAATCGCCAAACGGGGTCAGACCCCGAATCGCCAAACGGGGTCAGACCCCGAATCGGCAAACGGGGTCAGACCCCGAATCGGCAAATGGGGTCAGACCCCGAATCGGCAAATGGGGTCAGACCCCGAATCGGCAAACGGGGTCAGACCCCGAATCGGCAAACGGGGTCAGACCCCGAATCGGCAAAAGGGGTCAGACCCCGAATCGGCAAAAGGGGGTCAGACCCCGAATCGGCAAATGGGGTCAGACCCCTCAGCCGTGCTTCCAGCGGCTGATGCCGCCCATGCCGTACTGCTTCAAGATGATGGCCCGCTCGGGGGCGATGGCGAGGAACCCCGTCTCGGGCGAACCATCGGGCCCGCCCGGGGCGAAGGCGTTCAGGTCGTAGTCGAAGACGCCGTCCCACAACCGGCGTTTGGTCTCGAGGTCGTCGGCCAGCGTCGCGGTGCCCCAGAGCTCGACTCCGTCGCCGACCTCGGTGACCTGCCAATGCAAGGCGACCGACGGGTTGATGGCGATGTTGCGGGCCTTGACCGAGCCGGTGCCGACCATGACCCAACAGGTGTCGCCCTCCCAGCACGGGTGCACCGGGGTCACGTCGGGCCGCTGGTCGGGCCCGACCGTGGCCAGGTGGGCCCATGGGCTGAGGTCGGAGGCGAAGGCCTTGATGTCGGCCAGGTCCACGGAGTCGGTCATGGTCGCACCTTAGAGGCAACGACGACCGCGGGTCAGCGGTCAGGGCGGAGCCACCCACGGCGGCTCCTCGAGCGATCGCCGGATGATGCGGCCCACCGGCATGTGCCCTCGACGGCGAGACCGACCTCGGTGGATGAACCGGCGGCCAGTTCAGGTCCGACGGCCGTCGAGGGCGTCCTCGAGTCCGGCCGCGGCGCGGTCGCCGATGCGATTGAACGCCAGACCAAGGAGCGGATCGAAGAGACCCAGGGGGCCGTTGAGTTCGAGCTCGGCGCGGTAGGTCGCCCGAGTCTCCTTGCCGGACGGTTCGATGATGATCTCGTCGGTCGATTCGAAGAACCGGTTCTTGGCCTGCACCAACAGGCGGTTTGGTGCTTCATGTTCGACGACGCGATATCGGAGGGTGGTGCCGCTGGCCGTCACGTCATATACCGCGTCTGCTCCGCCGGGCTCACCTGACACCATTTCGACCCGTGAGACGCCTGGGTCCCATTCGGCGAAGTTCCGGAGGTCGGCCAGGTAGTCGAACGTCTTCTCGGCGCTCCACGAGGTCGTAGCCGTCGTGCTGTAAGTGGCCATTTCGATCCTTTCGGTGCTACACCTCGCTGGTTTGCCGGTGGAGCCTCCAAACCCTTTCACAATCCGGCCTTGGGATACGAGCGAACGGGTGAGATCTCCACCATCGCGATCTTTCGGATCACTCCGAGCAGTCGAAGCTGCCGGTGTCGATGTCGGATTGCCGGGCTTCGGTGCTGGTCAGAAATCGACAGTTGCTTCACCGAACCGAGGGGAGCAGACTCCAAGCAGCGTCGAGACTCGGTGCGGGTAGAGGAGAACAACGATGGCGAAATACCTGATCAAAGCCAACTACGCCGGCGATGGCATCACCGGCCTGATGAACGAGGGTGGCACCAAGCGCAAAGCCGCGGCCGAGGCAGCGATCCAGTCGGTGGGTGGCACGCTGGAGAGTATGTACTACGCCTTCGGCGACACCGACGTGTATGCCATCGGCGACTTTCCGGATGCGGCGACCGCCGCCGCGGCGTCGCTGCTGGTGAACTCGACCGGCGCAGTCTCGCTCAGCCTCACGCCGCTCCTCACGGTCGAAGACATGGATGCCGCGGCGGCCAAGGGCGGCTCATACACGCCACCCGGAGGCTGACGAAGGGTCGCCGGGCGTCGATGCTCAGTTCGGCGCGGGGTCGACTGCAGTGGGCGTCAGATCGACGACGCGGCCCTTGGGCACCGAGATCTTGGGCGTCGAACCGTTACCGTTCAGCTTCGGCGCGACCGCCTTGGCCCGGCCCGGGGGCACCGAAATCGGTGCCGGTTGATCGGACTCGGGGATCGCCATGTCGGGCGTGTCGTCCTTCGACGCGTACTGGTTGACGTAGGTCTGCTCGGACAGCTGGGCGATCTCGAACATGACCGCATCGGTGAACCGTCGGAGGACTCGGGGATCCTCCGGGTCGCCGAACTGTTCGGGTCGCATCTGCTCACCGAATCGAACGGTCACCGGTAGGCGGGGTTTCATCATGAAGGTATCCGGTGGCTGCACCGCCACCGTGCCCTTGTGGCCGACCGGGATGACCGGCGCGTTGCAGTGGGCGGCCAACCGTGCCGCGCCGGTGCGGCCCTTGTGGAGATGGCCGCTGCGCGAGCGGGTGCCTTCCGGGTAGATCATGAACAGGTGGCCCCCCTGGAGCACCTTGGCCGCGGTGTCGAGCGCAGCCTTGGCGGCGTCGCCACCGGAGCGATCGACCGGGATCATGCCCAGGGCGGGGAAGATGTGCTTGGTCTTCCAGCTGTCCATGTATTCGCCCTTGCCGATCGCCCACATGCGGCGGGGGAGCGACAGGGGCACGAACACCGAATCGCAGAACGACAGGTGGTTCGGGGTCAAGATACCGGGGCCTTCTTTGGGGATGTTCTCGATCCCCTCGACCGTGACGTCCCACAGCCGGTCCACCAACCGCCGCAACGTGGCGTAGCCGGCGCGGCTGATCCGTTCCGAACCGGGAAGGTCAGCGGCGTCTTCGAAGTGAAAGTCTTTCGGCAGCCCCATCAGCGCAGCGCCCGGCGTAGCTTCTTACCGGTGTTCGAGACGGGTAGCTCATCGACGAAGTGGTATTCGCGTGGGCATTTGTAGCGACTCAGTCGTTCGCGGCAGTGGGTGTCGAGTTCTTCTTCGGTGGCCGTGCCGGACACGTGGGCGACCACTCGCTCGCCGTCGGCCTCGTCGCGGGTGCCGACCACGATCGCGCCGCTCACGTTGGGATGCTCGATCAGAACGGTTTCGACCTCGGCCGGGTACACGTTGAAGCCGCGGACGATGACGATGTCCTTCAGGCGATCGACGAGGTACAAGTAGCCGTCGGCGTCGAACACCCCCATGTCGCCGGTCCAGAACCAACCGTCTTCGGTCAGCACCGTTTCGCTCAGTTCGGGCGCGTCCAGGTAACCCTTGAACACACCGGGGCTACGCACCACGATCTCGCCCGAGTCGCCTTGCTCGACCGGGGTTCCGTCGGGTTCGACGAGCACGACCTCGACCCCGGGTACGGGCCGACCAACCGACCCCGGCTTGGTCGTGATGCCGCGGCTCCAGGTGACGACCGGCGAGGTTTCGGTGAGGCCGTAGCCTTCGGCCAGTTCCACGCCGAATCGATCCCGGATGCCGTTGAAGATCTCGATCGGCAGCGCGGCGGCCCCCGCTGCCGCATGTTCGATGGTGCCCAACGCGTCGTCGGGGGCGTCGGCGTGGAGGAAGCGCTGCCACATCGCCGGCGCGCCACTGATGGCGGTGACCCCGTGCTCGCGGATCAGCCGGAAGCTCTCGGCCACGTCGAACTGCGATTGCAGGACGACCGTGCCGCCGGCTCGGAGGTTGCTGAACAACACGACGTTCAGGCCAAAGATGTGGGTGAGCGGTAGCACGGCGAGTGCAACCGAGTCGGCGTTGATGCCGGTCTCGGGATCATGGGTCAGCGCTTGCTGGATCCAGTCCAGATTGCCGTGGCTCAGCATCGCGACTTTGGAATCGCTGGTGACGCCACTGGTGAGCAGCAGGAAGGCCAGATCGTCCGCGTCGCGGTCCGCGATCGGTGCCGGCTCGGCCTCGGCGGATTCGAGATCGTCGATTGCCAGGAACTTCCCGCAGAGCAGATCGTCCTCGAAGTCGCGTAGCTCCGCGGCAGAGTGGCACCACACGATCGCGTCGGGCTCGACCGCCTGTACCTTGCGTTGGATCTCGGGTAGGGGGTTGCGGGGTCGAATCGGCGCGACCATCGCCCCGAGGCCGAGCAGCGCCAAGAGTGCGACCGCGAAGTCGTGCTCGTTCTCGCCGACCACCATGACCTTCTGACCGGTGCTGACCCCTTCTTGGGCCAGCGCGCCGCGCAGCTGGGCAACCTGGGCCCGGAGCTGCCCATAGGTGACTTTCTCGGCGTTGGCGATGATCGCCACCGCGTCGCGTGGATGGTCTTCGATGACGGAGGCGATGTTCACGTAACTGGGGCCCTTTCCCACCGTTGTGTGACGTAGGTCATAGCACACCCAAGCGTACCGCCTCGCTACTGAAGGAGCGCTTTCTGCCGACGGATGACATAGTGGTATTTCATGGCCCGTGACGCAGCGATATTCGATCTCGACCGAACTCTCATAGCCGGCTCCTCCTCACTCGTGGTGCAGCGCCACCTCGAGGAAGCCCAGATCGCCACGGCGCGCAACATCCCGTTCGCGGACAGCCTGGCCTCGTTCTACGAGAAGTTCGGCGAGAACTGGCTGATGATGCAGCCGGCCCGGTTTGCGGCTCGCGCCGCACTCGGCTGGGACGTCGATGCCGTGGACAAGGCCTGCGCGGCTGCAGCCGACGAACTGGTCGGTCAGTTGCAGCCCTTCGCCCGCCAGGTGATCGATGACCACCGCGACGCCGGTCGGCTGTTGATGCTGGCGACGACCACGCCCGAACCGTTCGTGCGGCCGCTGATGGAAGCCTTGGAATTCGACGCGCTGGTGTGCACCCGATGGGAATCGGAGAACGGCAGCTACACCGGCGAACTCGACGGGCCATTCGTGTGGGGTCGCACCAAGGCCGAAGCGGTCGAGGCCTGGGCCGAGGACAACGGGGTCAACCTGGCCGACAGCTACGCCTACTCCGATAGCTACTTCGACGGACCGCTGCTCGACCTGGTCGGCAACCCGGTGGCCGTGAACCCCGATCCGCAGCTGACGGCAACGGCGTTGCTCAACGGGTGGCCGATCCGCCACCTCGACAAGTCCGAAGGGGTGGCCAAGCTACTGGGGCGCGAGCTGCAGGACTGGGGTCGCCCGTTCATGCGGCCCGAGCTGGTCGCCCCCAACGTCGATCTCCGCATCTCGGGGGCCGATAACATCCCGTCGGAGGGCCCGGCGCTCGTCGTGTTCAACCATCGGTCGTACTTCGATCCCACGGTGATGGGCCTCGTCATCGCCAAGGCCGGCCGCTCGATTCGCGGCCTCGGCAAGAAGGAAGTCTTCGACGTGCCGATCGTCGGTCGGTTCTTGAAAGCGGTCGGCGGCGTTCGCGTCGAGCGGGCCTCCGGCTCGAACGAACCGCTCGAAAAGGCAGCGGCTGCGCTCGAAGGCGGCGAGTGCGTGATGATGGCCCCGCAGGGCACGATTCCGCGGGGGCCGGCGTTCTTCGATCCAGTGCTCAAGGGCCGTTGGGGTGCGGCCAAGTTGGCTGCGCAAACCGGCGCCCCGGTTGTACCGGTCGGTTTGTGGGGCACCGAGAAGGTCTGGCCCCGCAGTGCCCGCATTCCCCGGCTGTCCCTGACCGATCGGCCGATCGTCACCGCAGTGGTGGGC
>JABDJW010000260.1 GCA_013002375.1 Acidimicrobiales bacterium
TCCCTGCACCGAGGTGCAGGGCACGGTCGAGTTCCCGTCGTCGACCCAACAGCCGCCCGTCACGGTCGGCGGCGTCACCGAGGTCGCGCCCGTTGCGCAACCGGTCGCCGGTAATCCGAGCTTCACCGGCTGAGTC
Source organism: Acidimicrobiales bacterium (assembly GCA_013002375.1). Classification (GTDB taxonomy): domain Bacteria; phylum Actinomycetota; class Acidimicrobiia; order Acidimicrobiales; family SHLQ01; genus JABDJW01. The sequence goes on from JABDJW010000260.1 coordinate 137, forward strand.
CTCTCCTCCGATCGTCCGCCCCGCCGTCGGCCCGGTCGCGGCGGGGCGGAGGCATTCCTGGGCGGGTTCGGTGTCGTGGAGTCGGGGCGCTAGAGTCATGCCGTAACGGCACCAACGTTACGAACGCATCAGCGAATCCAGCATCACCGAAACAGGGGAGAGTGGCGCCGTGCCCGCGACCGTCGTGGTCGGAACCCAATGGGGAGACGAAGGCAAGGGGAAGTTCACCGACCTCGTTGCCAAAGAAATGCAGATGGTCGTCCGCTATCAGGGCGGCCACAATGCGGGCCACACCCTGGTGGTCGACGGCGAGAGCTTCAAGCTCCAGCTCACCCCCAGCGGAGTGTTGTACGACCACATCGTGCCGGTGATCGGCAACGGCGTGGTGGTCGACCCCAAGGTGTTGCTGGCCGAGATCGACATGCTCAACAGCCGCGGCATCGACACCAGCCGCTTGGCGTTGTCCGGCAACGCGCACCTCATCTTTCCGTACCACCAGCAGCTCGATGCCCTCCACGAGCGGCACCTCGGCGCGGGCAAGCTCGGTACGACCAAGCGTGGCATCGGTCCGACCTATGCCGACAAGGCCATGCGGGTCGGCATCCGGGTGCAGGATCTCCTCGATCCCAAGATCTTCCGGGCCAAGCTCGACACCGCGCTGCGGCACACCAACGTCGTGTTGGCCAAGGTGTACAACCGGTTGCCCGTCGACGCCGACGAGATCGCGGCCCAGTACCTCGATGAGTATCTGCCCCGGCTGCAGCCCCACATCAACGATACGGTCGGCCTGATTCACGAAGGCCTTGAAGCGGGCCAAGGGGTGTTGTTCGAAGGGGCGCAGGCCACCTTCCTCGATCTCGATCACGGCACCTACCCGTTCGTGACGTCGTCGAATCCAACCGCTGGTGGTGTTTGTCCCGGTGCTGGCGTGGGTCCGAAACACATCGATCGCATCATCGGTATCACCAAGGCCTATGTCACCCGGGTCGGCTCCGGCCCCTTCCCGACCGAGTTGTTCGACGAGGTGGGCGACTACCTCGTCGATGTCGGTCACGAGTACGGCACCAACACCGGGCGCAAGCGGCGCTGCGGGTGGTTCGATGCCGTCATGGCCCGCTTCGCCGTGCGGGTCAACTCGCTCACCGAAATCGCGATCACCAAACTCGATGTGCTCGATCAGCTCGAAACGGTGAAGGTGTGCGTCGGGTATGACCACAACGGCGAGCATCTGAAGCACCTGCCGTATCACCAGTCGGTGCTGCACGCGGTCACACCGATCTACGAGGAACTGCCCGGCTGGAAGGCCGACATCAGCGGTGTCGAGGAGCGGCACGACCTGCCGCGAGAAGCCGAGAACTACCTGGCCTTTCTCGAAGAGCAGATCGGCTGTCCGATCCACATGGTCGGGGTCGGCCCGGGTCGTCGCCAGTTCCTGCACTTCGCGGCCTAGGCACAGGGGAGGGGCATCGATGCGGGTTTGTGTTGTCGGTTCGGGCGGTCGAGAGCATGCGCTCGCCGTGGTCCTGGGCCGCACCGCGGAGGTCGTCGTCACGCCGGGTAACCCGGGGATCCCCGGTTCGGTGAGCACCCCACCCGAGGAAATCGACGCGGACCTGTTCGTGATCGGCCCGGAGCAACCGTTGGTCGACGGTTTGGCCGATCGGCTCCGGGAGCGAGGCGCGTTGGTCTACGGGCCGGGCGCGGACGGCGCCCAGCTCGAGGGCTCGAAGGCGTGGATGAAGCAGATCCTGGTCGAAGCCGGCGTGGCGACCGCGGCCCACGGTTCGTTCTCCGAGGTCGAACCGGCGCTGGCCTTCCTCGACACGATGCACGATCTGTTCGTGGTGAAGACCGATGGCCTGGCCGCGGGCAAGGGCGTCGTCGTCACCGAGTTGCGGGCCGAAGCCGAAGACGCCGTTCGCTCGTACCTGTCGGGCGAGGCGTTCGGCGACGCCGGGCGCACCTTGGTGATCGAGGAAGGGCTGACCGGGCCCGAACTCTCGGTGTTCGCGATCTGCGACGGAACGCGGGCGGTGCCGATGTCGCCGGCGACCGACTTCAAGCGGGTGGCCGACGGCGATCTCGGTCCCAATACCGGTGGCATGGGAGCGTATTCACCCGTGGACATCGCGACACCGGCCATCGTCGACCAGCTGATGGCCGACGCGGTCGAGCCGACCCTGGCCGCGTTGACCAAACGGGGCATCGATTACCGCGGCACGCTGTACGCGGGGCTGATGTTCACCCCGTCCGGGCCGAAGATGCTCGAGTACAACGTTCGGTTCGGCGATCCCGAAACCCAGGTCGTGCTGCCCCGACTCGAATCCGATCTCGCCGCGCTCTTGGCCGATGCCGCCGCCGGCTCGTTGGGGCCCGGTCCCACCTTTTCGACCGATGCCACCACCACCGTGGTTTGTGCGTCGGAGAACTATCCGAAATCACCTCGCACCGGCGACGTCATCGAGGGCATTGACGCGGCGCGAGCGCTCGACGGCGTCGACGTCTTCTGTGCCGGTGTCGGCGCCGGCCCCTCGGGCGAGCTCATCACTGCGGGCGGGCGGGTACTGAACGTCGTCGGACGGGGTCCGAACCTGGCCGAAGCCCGCCGGCGGGCCTACGCCGGCGTGGCCGAGATCTCCTGGTCGGGTATGCACTACCGGACCGACATCGCCCTGGAGGCGAGCCAACGCTCGGGGTGACCGAGCCCAAACCCGCTCGGCTCGGCCGAGCCAAGAAAGGAACCACATGAAAGTCGGCGTGCTGATGGGATCAGCCAACGATGGCGACAAGATGGCCAAGGCGGCCGAGACGCTCGAGAAATTCGGCCTCGAAGCCGATGTCCGGGTGATGTCGGCCCACCGAACGCCGGCCCAGGTCATCGAACTTGTGTCGTCGGCTCGCGAGAACGGCTACGTCGCTTTCATCTGCGGCGCCGGTATGGCTGCGCATCTGGCCGGAGCGGTCGCCGCGCACACCACCCTGCCGGTCGTGGGCGTGCCGCTCTCGGGCGGAGCCCTGAACGGTACGGACGCGCTCTACGCCACCGTGCAGATGCCCAAGGGCATTCCGGTGGCCACGGTCGCGATCGATGGCTCGATGAACGCCGCGCTGCTGGTCGTGCAGATGTTGGCGATCAACGATGCCGACCTGGCCCAGAAGCTGGCCGATCACCGGGTTGAGATGGCGGGCGGCTGATGGCCCGAGGCGCTAGGCGACCGATTCGTCGGATACGGACTGGGGGCCATCGCCCTTCAGTCGTGCTGCCTCGCGCTGCTTGTGCAGCTTGTACCGCTGCCGGCGCTTCACGATGTTCATGCGCTTGCGGGTGCGGGGGTCGCGATGAAAGCCGAGCTTGCGGTTGGCGCAGCCAACGCACACCGGCTTCTTGTCCTTCCCCCGTGGATAGGCCAAGCACTCGACGCAGTATTCGTACCCGCACTGGGGGCAGACACCACGTGAGGGCTGGAATCCATGTTGTTCACAACGGCCACTCAGTTCCATCTTCACCTCCCGAAGAGCCTCGTCCTGTCTTGGGCCCTGTGTTGACTATCGTCCGTGATGGGTCGGTTCTTAAGGTGAATCGAACAACTTCGGAGCCCGTCTGATCATGTCGCTACCCAATATCCTGGCCGACCGCTATGCCAGCGCTCAGATGATCGACATCTGGTCGCCGCAGCGCAAGATCGTCCTCGAGCGCGAGCTCTGGTTGGCTGTTCTGCGGGCCCAGGCCGATCTGGGCATCGACGTGCCCGCGACGGTGATCGCCGACTACGAAGCGGTCGTCGACCAGGTCGACCTGGCATCGATCCGTCAGCGCGAGGTTGTCACCCAACACGACGTCAAAGCCCGGATCGAGGAGTTCTGTGCGCTGGCCGGGCACGAGCACATCCACAAGGGCATGACCTCTCGTGATCTCACCGAGAACGTCGAACTTCTCCAGCTGCGCCGCGGCCTCGAACTCCTGCGCAGCCGGATGGTCACCGCGTTGGCCCAACTGAGTCGCCTGGCCTCCGAGTATGGTGCCCGACCGGTCGCCGGTCGGTCCCACAATGTCGCGGCCCAGGTCACCACGATGGGCAAGCGCTTCGCCTCGGCTGGTGAAGAGCTCCTCGTCGCCTTCGACCACCTCGGATCCGTGCTCGACCGGTTGCCGCTCCGGGGCATCAAGGGTCCGGTCGGCACCCAGCAGGATCAGCTCGACCTGTTCGGCGGCGACCAGGTGAAGGTCGACGCGTTCGAGCGGGCGATTGCCGAGCACCTCGGCTTTGGCCGAACGCTCGATTCGGTCGGGCAGGTGTACCCGCGCTCGGTCGATCTCGAAGTGGTTGCCGCCGTCGTGCAGGCGGCAGCCGGGCCGTCGAGCTTGGCCAAGACCGTGCGGCTCATGGTCGGGCAGGAGCTGGCCACGGAGGGGTTCAAGGAAGGCCAAGTGGGTTCCTCGGCGATGCCGCACAAGATGAACACCAAGAACTCCGAGCGCATCAACGGGCTGTACACCGTGCTCACCGGGTACCTGACGATGGCGCACGGCATCGCCGGCGATCAGTGGAACGAGGGCGATGTCAGCTGTTCGGTGGTGCGACGGGTCATGTTGCCCGACACCTTCTTGGCCATCGACGGCTTGTACCAGACGCTGTTCGCGGTACTCGACGGGTTCGGGGCCTACCCGGCGGTGATCGACCGCGAGCTCGAGCGGTTCCTGCCGTTCCTGGCCACCACGAAGGTGCTGGTTGCTGCGGTGAAGGCCGGCGTCGGGCGTGAGGTCGCGCACGAGGCCATCAAGGAACACGCCGTGGCCGTGGCTTTGGAGATGCGCGAGGCCGGCCTGGTCGACAATGATCTGTTCGCTCGCCTGGCCAAAGACGATCGGCTGCCGCTCACCGAGGCCGAACTCATCGACGCGGTCGGGGACCCGCTCGACTTGGCCGGTATGGCCGAGGACCAGGTGGCCGCATTCGTGCAGCGCGTCGAGGCGCTGATCGAGCAGTACCCGGACGCGGCGGCCTACGATCCTGAGCCAGTGCTGTAAAAGACCACATGGAGAACCTCATGGCTGTTGACCTGCCACACCTCTACTCGGGCAAGGTGCGCGATATCTACGATGC
>JABDJW010000281.1 GCA_013002375.1 Acidimicrobiales bacterium
ATGGCGTGGTGTGTGCGTTGTGGCTCGCCGAACGTACGGGCCAGGGGCAGGTGGTCGACGCCGGCATGGTCGACGGCGTGATGTCGCTGGCCGGTGTGTTCTACGGCATGTCGGCCTCCGGTATGCACTCCGAGACGATGGGCGGCAATCTCTTCGACGGTGGCGCGCCGTTCTACTCGGTGTACGAGACCAGCGATGGCAAGTACGTGAGCGTCGCCCCGATCGAACCCCACTTCTATGCACTGTTGCTCGACAAGATCGGCCTCGATCCGGCTGACCTTCCGGGCCAGTGGGATCAAGCCCAGTGGCCGGTGACCAAGGCCCGGTTCGCCGAGGTGTTTCGAACGAAGACCCGCGACGAGTGGTGCAAGCTACTCGAGAACACCGACGCGTGTTTCGCCCCGATCCTCACGTTCACCGAGGCCACGCAGCACGGCCAGACCGCTCGAGCGTTCGTCGATCCCGATGCCGCCAGCCCCGAGGTCAAGCCGATGCCCCGCCTCAGCGCCACGCCGGGAACCACCCGGCCCTCGCCGCGCTATGTCGGGGCCGACACCGACGAGGTGCTCACCGAGGCCGGATTCTCCGGTGACGACGTGCGCGAGCTTCGGGCGAGCGGCGCGATCGCCTGAGAACACCGGCGAGGGCGGCCCTGGTTAGACTCAGCGAACGATGGGAATGTTCGACAAAATTCTGCGGACGGGCGAGGGTCGCAAGCTCAAGGCACTGCGCGACCTCGTGCCCGATATCAACGATCTCGAGTCCGAGATGAAACTGCTCAGCGACAGTGCGTTGCAGGGCAAGACCGGTGAGTTCCGGCAACGGCTCGAAAACGGCGAGACCCTCGATGAAATGCTGGTCGAGGCGTTTGCGGTGGTGCGCGAGGCCGCCTGGCGGGTCATCGGCCAGCGGCACTACGACGTCCAGCTGATGGGTGGCGCCGCCCTGCACCTCGGGTGGGTGGCCGAAATGCGCACCGGCGAGGGCAAGACCCTCACGTCGCTGTTGCCGGTGTATCTCAACGGCCTGAACCAGAAGGGCGTGCACGTCGTCACCGTCAACGACTACCTGGCCAGCCGCGACGCGGAATGGATGGGTGAAATCCATCGGTGGCTCGGGCTCACCGTCGGACTCGTCGTGCCCGGCAACCGCGATGCCGCCCACAAACGTGAGCAGTACCACTCCGACATCACGTACGGCACCAACAACGAGCTCGGTTTCGACTACTTGCGCGACAACATGGCGATGTCGCGCGCCGCGCAGGTGCAGCGGGGTCACGCCTACTGCATCGTCGACGAGATCGACTCGATCCTGATCGACGAAGCCCGCACGCCGCTCATCATCAGTGGCCGGGCCGCCGATGCAGCCAAGCTGTACTACCAGTTCGCCTCCGTTGTGCGCGGACTGCAGCGCGACGTGCACTACGACGTCGACGAGGAGAAACGCATCGTCGCGCCGACCGAAGACGGCATCCACGAGGTCGAGCGGGCCCTCGGCGTCGACAACCTCTACGACGCGGTGCAGGCCAACCTGGTGCATCAGCTCGGCGCCGCGCTCAAGGCCAAGGAGCTCTACCAGCGCGACAAGGACTACATCATCCAGGACGGCAACGTGAACATCGTCGACGAGTTCACCGGCCGGGTGCTCGAAGGCCGCCGTTGGTCCGACGGCTTGCACCAAGCGGTCGAGGCCAAGGAGGGGGTGAAGATCAAGGAGGAGAACCGCACGCTCGCCACGATCACCCTCCAGAACTACTTCCGGATGTACGAGAAGCTGGCCGGGATGACGGGTACCGCCGAGACCGAGGCGGCCGAACTGGCCGGCACCTATGGGCTGCAGGTGGTGCCCATCCCGACGAACAAGCCCGTCATTCGCGACGACGCCGGCGATCTGATCTACAAAACCGAAAACGCCAAGTTCGATGCCGTCATCGAGGATCTCCAGCATCGCCAGGATTCCGGCCAGCCGGTGCTGGTGGGTACCGCCTCGGTCGAGAAGTCCGAGCTGCTCTCCCGAAAGATGGATCAACGCGGCATCAAGCACGAGGTGCTCAACGCCAAGCAGCACTTCCGCGAAGCCGAGGTCGTCGCGCAAGCGGGCCGGCTCGGCGCGGTCACTGTCGCCACCAACATGGCCGGTCGAGGCGTCGACATCATCTTGGGCGGCAATCCCGAGATCATGGCCGAACGCGAGGCCAAGGCCGAGGGGCTCACGCCGGGCACCGAAGAAGCCGACGCGCGAGTTGCCGAACTGATCGCCAAGTTCGAACCGGACTGCAGCGCCGAAGGCGACAAGGTCCGCGAACTCGGTGGGCTCTACGTCCTCGCCACCGAGCGGCACGAGAGCCGCCGCATCGACAACCAGCTTCGCGGCCGCTCCGGCCGTCAGGGCGACCCCGGCGAGAGTCGCTTCTACCTGGCCCTCGACGACGACCTCATGCGCTTGTTCGCGACCGGCGCCATGGATTGGGTGATGGGCCGGGCGTTGCCCGACGACACGCCGATCGAAGCAAAAATGGTCACCAAAGCCATCGAGCGGGCCCAGAACACCGTCGAGCAGAAGAACGCCGAGATCCGCAAGAACGTTCTCAAATACGACGAGGTGATGAACGAGCAGCGCAAGATCATCTACCAGCGCCGCGACCAGATCCTCGATGGCGCCGATCTGAAGGCCGAAGCCGACGAATACCTGGCCGAATCGGTCGATTCGCTGATCAGCACCTTCTGCGTCAGCGAACACGCCGAGGACTGGGATCTCGACACGCTCCACGTCGAGGTCACCAACTACTGGCCGACCGAGCTCTCCATCGACGATCTCGACGCCTGTGCCACGACCGACGAGTTGTACGAGACGCTGATGACCGAGGCGACCGCGTTGTACGAAGCGCGAGAGGAAGAAGTCGGTCCTGAGGTCATGCGGCAGGTCGAGCGCCAGGTGATGCTGCAGATCATCGATCAACGGTGGCGCGAGCACCTTTACGAGATGGACTACCTCCGCGACGGCATCCACCTGCGGGCGATGGGTCAGAAGGACCCCGCGGTCGAGTGGCAGCGGGAAGGCTTCGAGATGTTCGGCTCGCTGATGACCAGCGTGGCCCAGGACTTCGTGAAGTACATGATGCACGTCAAGATCGAAGTGCAGACCAACCAGGTCGCGGCCCAATCACCGGCGGCATCCGACGACGACGTCTCCTACTCCGCTCCCGACGGGCCGGTCCAACAGTTGCCCGGCGCCGGCGGTACCGCAGCTGGCGCGACCGCGACCGCGACCAAACAACCGGTCGCCAACGAGCCGGTGTCGAACGTGCCGGTGCAGAAGACCGAATGGGAACGCACCGGCCGCAACGAGCCGTGCCCGTGCGGCAGTGGCAAGAAGTTCAAGCACTGCCACGGCTGATTCCTTCCGCAGGCTCGATCCGCCCGTCGGGCGGGCTCGACTCGCGCTGCGGCTGCAGCAGAGCTGCTGAGCCGCTCGTCGTCCCTCCTCGCTCCCGGGGTCGCTAGCCTGACAGCGTGCAGGATTTCAGTGACGAGCTGCGGGCGCTCGCAACGCGGCTCGACGAAGCCAAGGGTTACCTCAAGATCGACGAACTGCGGGCCCGGCGGCCGCAGCTCGAAGCCGAGATGTCGCGCCCCGATCTCTGGGACGACGCCGATGCGGCCCGCAAGGTCCAGACCGAGCTGAGCGCCCTCGTCGACGACATCGGGCAATACGAACAACTCGACGAGAAGCTGACGTACATCACCGAGCTGGCCGAGCTGGCCCGGGAGATGGGCGACGAATCCGAAGAACCGGAGATCGCGGCCGGTATTGCCGAACTCGCCACCGCGTTCGAGCACCTCGAACTTCGCTCGCTGTTCGTTGGTGAGTACGACGAGAAGGACGCCGTCTGCCTGGTGAAGTCGGGCGAGGGCGGCACCGACGCCCAGGACTGGGCCGACATGTTGCTGCGCATGTACAAGCGCTGGTGCGACAGCCGGGGCTTCGACTTCCAGGTCGAATCGATTTCCGAGGGCACCGAGGCCGGCATCTCGTCGGCCGAGTTCACCGTACGGGGCCGTTACGCCTATGGGCTGATGCGGGCCGAGCACGGCGTGCACCGGCTGGTGCGCATCTCGCCGTTCAACAACGAAGGCAAGCGCCAGACCGCGTTCGCGTCGGTCCAGGTCGTGCCGTTCTTCGAGGAAATGGCCAACGAGGTCGAGATCGACGAGAAAGATCTCCGCATCGACACCTACCGGTCGTCGGGCGCCGGCGGCCAGCACATCAACGTGACCGATTCGGCGGTGCGGATCACCCACAACCCGACCGGCATCGTGGTGTCGTGTCAGAACGAGCGAAGCCAACATCAGAACAAGGACCGAGCCATGCAGATGCTGGCCGCCAAGCTGCTCGATCTCGAGCGGCAGCAGCGCGACGCCGATATCGCCGAGATTGCCGGCGAGGCCAAGAATGTCGGCTTCGGCAGCCAGATTCGCAGCTACGTCACCCAGCCGTACCAGATGGTCAAGGATCTGCGTACCGAACACGAGGTCGGCAACGTCGAATCGGTGTTCAACGGCGATCTCGACGGCTTCATGGAGGCCTACCTTCGCCAACAGCGAGCGGCGGCGACCGGCGAGGCGGCCAACGCGTAGCGTGTTGCGTTGGCCGCGCCGAGGCATCACCGCGCGCCACTGCTAGCGTGTTCTGGGCGTATTTCGCCCTGAATCGCCTCCCCCTATTCTTCGGTGCCGATGCATGATCAAACTTGAAGAAGTCACCAAGGTCTACAAGGGCAACGTCACCGCTCTTCGACGGGCCAGCGCTGACATCGGCAAGGGTGAATTCGTCTTCCTGGTCGGGCCGTCGGGCTCGGGCAAGTCGACGTTCATCCGGCTGTTGAACCGCGAAGAAACCGCCGATGAAGGCCGCATCTTCGTCGCCGGCAAGGACATTTCGCAGCTCAACAGCTGGAAGGTGCCGTATCTGCGGCGCAACATCGGCTGCATCTTCCAGGACTTCAAGCTGCTGCCCAAGAAGACCGTGGCCGAGAACGTGGCGTTCGCGCTGGAAGTCATCGGCCGACCCAACCATGTGATTCAGAAGCAGGTGCCGGCCATTCTCGAGCTGGTCGGGCTCTCCGACAAGATGGGCCGCTTCCCCGACGAGCTCTCCGGCGGCGAGCAACAGCGGGTGTCGATCGCCCGCGCCTTCGTCAACCGGCCGCTGATCATGTTGGCCGACGAACCGACCGGCAACCTCGATCCCGCCACCTCGGTGGGCATCATGCGGTTGCTCGATCGCATCAACCGCACCGGCACGACGGTGGTGATGGCGACCCACGATCGCGGCATCGTCGATACCATGCGACGCCGGGTCATCGAACTCGAGGACGGCAACATCGTCCGCGACCAGGCCCAGGGGGTCTACGAGTGAAAGTCCGCTATCTGCTCCGCGAGACCGGCGCCAACCTGTGGCGCAACATCTCGCTCACCATCGCCGCGGTGTTCGCGGTCGGCGTGTCGCTCACGCTGTTCGGCACCGCCCGCATGTTCAGCGACGGGGTCGAGAACGCCACCAAGCGGTGGGAGGGCGGCATCGAATTCGTGGTGTGGATGAACCCCGATGCCACCCCCGAACAGGACGCCGCCATTCGGGAAACGCTGCAGACCAGCCCGCAGATCAAGGAATCGAAATACGTCGACCAAGACGCGGCCTACATCGAATTCCAGGAGCTCTTCGCCGACACGCCCGAGCTGCTCGACGCGGTTCTGCCCGAGGATCTTCCGCCGTCGTATCGGGTGGTGCCCACCAACCCCGACGCGCTCGTGGTCGAGGAGTTGGGCAGCCGGTTCGAGGAGCGTGCCGGCGTTCGCGATGTCGTGTTCGCCACCGACACGATCCAGGAGATCCAATCGACCTTCAATCGGGTGAGCTTTTGGTTCTTGGCCGGCTCACTGGTGTTGCTGGTGGTGGCCTTGTTGCTCATCTTGAACACGATCATCATGGCCATCAACGGTCGACGGCGCGAGATCGAGGTCATGAAGTTGGTGGGTGCCTCGAACTGGTACGTCCGATTACCGTTCATGCTCGAGGGTCTGCTGCAGGGACTGTTGGGTGCCGCGCTCGCGGTCGGCGGCGCCATGGCCATTCGCCGCGCCGTGATCGACAAGTTCGCGTCGTCGGAGAAGATCCGCCTGTTCGAGGGCTTCACGATCTCCGACGGGCAGTTCTACTCGGTCGCCACCCTGCTGATCGCCATCGGCGTGGGGATCGCCGTGCTGGGCTCCGGCGTCGCCGTGAGCCGCCATCTCGACGTCTGAGCCGGCGTCAAGGCTAACCCTCACCGGTTTGGTGCCGATGAGACACTGTGCACCCCTGGATTGTGTTGCGCCGCCTCGCGGGGCGACGTTTGTTCTCGACGCTGCTCGTAGCGATGGTCCTGTCGATCGTCGCGCCGGTCGCGCCCGTGTTGGCCCAGGACGGTCCCGCGCCCACCAATCCGGCGCCGGCCGACCCGGCGCCCGCTCCGGTTCCTCCGGTCGAACCCGAGCCGGCGCCCGCTCCTCCCGTAGAACCCGCACCCGCTCCGGCTGATCCGCCGCCGCCCGACGCCGAAGCGCCCGCACCGGACACCACGGCCGTCCCCCCGGCCGAGCTCCCGATCCAGGGCACCGGTGAAGGCCTCCCCACGCCGCCCCAGCCGACGCTCAGCCCGGCCGAGATCGCCCGTCTCCAGGGCGACTACGACCAGCTGCTGTCGACCGAGGCCGATGCGTTGCTCGAGTACGAAGAAGCGCTCGAGGCGCTCGAGGATCTGGAAGAACAGATCGAGATCCTGGAAACCGAGATCGCCGAGGTGGAGAGCGCCCTACGGGTCGCCCGAGCCAAGGTGGTGGTCGCCGAACGCGAACGAACCAATGCCGAAGCCGAGCTCGATCGGGTGCAGACCGAGCTGGCCGGTGAACGCGAGCGGCTGAAGGCCCAGGCGGTCGAAGCGTTCGTGAGCGGCAGTCGTACCGGCAACGCCGCGACCGAGATCTTCGCCCAGGGCAACCTGACCGACATCGGCATCGCCCAGGAGTATGGCGGCATCCTGCTCGACGCGCAGAACAACCTGATCGACGAGATCGAGGAGCTCGAGGCCGAAGCCACCCGGTTGGCCGACGAGCTGCGGCGCAAGGAGCGGGAGGCCAAGGACGCACGCGACGAAGTGATGGCGCGGGAGCGGTTCCTGCGCGAAGCCGAGAAGCTCCTGCTCGAACTCCGCGACGAACTCCGCCAGAACGTGGCCGACAATCGCACCCGCCTGGCCGAGATCCAGAGCGACAAGGCCAACGTCGAAGAACGGTTGAACTTGCTGCAGAGCGACTCCGACGGCATCAGCGCCATTCTGGCGTCGCTGCAGGCCGGACAACCTCGCTACGAGAACCTCCCGCTCTTCTCGCCACCGACCCAGGATGCGGTGCCCGGTTCGCCCTTCGGCATCCGCCTCCACCCGATCCTGCGGGTCGCCCGGATGCACGCCGGCCAGGACATCGCCGCGAACTTCGGCGACGAGATCAGAGCCGTCGCGGCCGGCGTCGTGGTGCATGCCGAGCAGCGGGGCGGCTACGGCTTGGTGACGGTGATCGACCATGGCGATCAGCTCGCTTCGGTCTACGCCCACCAGAGCAGCTTCACCGTGGTCGTCGGTCAGCAGGTTCATCGGGGTGAACTGATCGGCTACATCGGGAGCACCGGCTTGTCGACCGGGCCCCACCTGCACTTCGAGGTGCGGGCCCTGGGCGAACCGATCGACCCGTTCAACATCGTGAACTGGGGCGAGGAATGGCCGACGCCATGCGACGTCCTACTCGGCACCGAGAACCTGGCCGACATCGCCGCCTTCGACGAACGCGAGGACTGCGAGTTCCCCGAGCAGGAGCTCGAGGAGCAAGAACCGAGCACGCTGGCCGAGCTGGTCGAAGACGTCGACCCGGCCGACCGCGTCGAAGAGGCCGACGATCCCCGGGCCCCGAGCCTCGACGACATCGGCTATTCGGGGTTGCCCACGTAGCCCGTGCGCTAGGGTTCGCCGTCGAAGACCGCGACCGACACGGGGGATGAAGCGTGGGCCAGCAAGTTCGAGCCGTCGTAGCCAAAGTCAAGGGCGAACCGGTGACGATCGAGACGATCGACGTGCCGGATCCGGGACCGGGTGAAGCGTTGGTCAAGGTGCAGGCCTGCGGGGTGTGCCACACCGACCTGCACTACCGGGAAGGTGCCATCAACGACGAGTTCCCGTTCCTGCTCGGTCACGAAGCGGCCGGCATCGTCGAATCGGTCGGTTCCGACGTCACCAACGTCGAGCCGGGGGATTTCGTGATCCTCAATTGGCGCGCGGTGTGCGGAAACTGTCGGGCCTGCAACCGCGGGCGGCCGCAGTACTGCTTCAGCACGCACAACGCCACCCAGAAGATGACCCTCGACGGGCAGGAGCTCAGCCCGGCGTTGGGCATCGGCGCCTTCGCCGAGAAGACGCTCGTGGCCGCCGGACAGTGCACGAAGGTGAACGCCGCGGCCAAGCCCGAGGTCGCCGGCCTGATCGGCTGCGGCGTGATGGCCGGTCTCGGCGCGGCCATGAACACCGGTGAAGTCGGCCGGGGTGATTCGGTGGCCGTGATCGGGTGCGGCGGCGTTGGAGATGCGGCCGTGGCCGG
>JABDJW010000289.1 GCA_013002375.1 Acidimicrobiales bacterium
CGTTCGCGCCGCGGGGTCTGCTGCTTCGGGTCGGCCGGGACTTCGGCCGGGGTCGCAGCGGGCGGCGCCTCGGCAGAGAGCGGGGCATTCGGGTTCTGGGGGTCGAGGGGAACGTCGGGCACGTCGAAGACCTGGCCCGGATGGATCAGGTCGGGATTCTCGGGCGGCAGCAGGTTGGCGTCGTTGGCCGCGACGAGCTGGGCCCAGTACGGCGTGACCTCGGCGTCGCTCGGGGCCCGGCCCCACGCCTCGGTCAGGATGTCCACGGCGATCGACCACAGGTGATCGCCTTGTTCGACATCGACTGTGCTCGGCTGGGCGCCGGGCTGGAGCCCGGGAGCGGGGGCGCTGGTGCGGAGGCCAGGGGAGGCGATGTTCGCATCGGCCGGCATGGCCAGCTTCCATCCGGCCCGCAACACCTCGGTGCCGGCGGTGATCGTGGTGCCGTCCGCCATGGCGGCGCCCAGGTTGAGATCGCGGATCTCGCTCCAGCGCAGGCCGTCGCCGAGCGTTGCTTCGGCCACGGACCAGAAGGTGTCGCCGGCCCGGACCTCGTACCGGTCGCGGTTGGTGGGTACCTCGGCCGAGGCCGATGCTGACGATTCGGCCCCGACGTTGATCTCGCCCTCGAAACTGGCGGTCACGATGCCGTCGGCGAGGGCATCGGTGCCCGAGTCGACCCCGTAATCGATGGCCTGCAGCGAAGCCACCGCCTGCGGCGCGGGCGACGACGGGGTGAGCGCACCGATGATCAGTGCGGTTCCGGCCACCAGGCGGCCGGCGGCCAGTTGCATTCCGGGCATGATCGGCGCCCGGTTGGCCATGCGGCCCCGGGACAGGGCGACGGTCTCGGTGACGATGGCGTAGGCCACCTGCACCCACGCGATCCAGGAGACCAGGGTGAGGCCGCCGAGCAACAGCAGTCGGATGCGTTCGGATTGGGAGATGAGATCGCCGGTGCTTGCCCGCCAGATGTCCGAGAACGGGTTGCCGGCGAACAGTACGAGCAGCGCCGGTACGCCGAAGAGCAAGGCCAGCGTGACGCCGAGCGACACCACGCCGAGGAGGAGGTTGCCGAGCCGCTTCATGAGCCCACGTCCGTGATGCCGTACCGGGCGGTGGCCGAGGCCTGGCCGGTGACGGTGTACGAACCGGGCAGGAAGGTGTTGGTGCTGGTCACCGAGACGGTGACGGTGACGGTGTCGCCCGAAGCCGCGCAGTTGGTGATGGATCCACCGGTCCCGGCCAGCACCGAAGAAGCCGCGCCGCAGGCGCCGGAACCGAGAACGACGTTGCCGCCGCGGAGCTCGTCGGTGTTGATGACCTGCGAGGCGGCGCGAGCTGCGTTGTCGGCCAGGTCCTGGGCTTCGGCGATGGCGTTCAAGCGACGACCACCATCAAGGGCCAACCCGGTGAAGGTGATGGCCCCGACCACCATCAGGGCCATGAACACCGCGGTGGCGGCGCGCGTGCCGCTGAGCGTCGGCGTGCGGTCGTGCTGGGCCACCGGGTTCATGAGCCGCCGCGGAACGTATCGACCACTTCGCGGGCGGTCTTGACGATGGTTCGGCTGCCCGGTGCGTTGCCCGGAGCGATGTCGCCCAGGTCGACGGTGCAGGTGACGGTGACCTCGACATACCCGCCGGTGCCCGGGGAGTGGGTCCACGCGGTGATCGCGACCGATCGGCCGCCCCGGCACGACCGGCCCGCTGCCGCGAGGTTGGCGTTGGCGACCGCTCGGGCTTCGGCGGGGGCTCGGCCCTGGCTGACCAGTGACGCGGCGCGGGCCGCGTTCTGGGCGGCCGATTGCACATCGCCCTCGGCTTCGGCGATGGCGCCGCCATAGGCGACCAGCCCGAAGATCACCAGGATGAAGACGCTGGCCATGACGGCGAACTCCACGGCCACTGCGCTGTATTCCCCGGGGCTCCGCCCCTCCCGCACTCGCATCCTTCGGCTGCTCTGCGGCTGCGCACGCGCCGAGCCGCTCGCTCGGAACTCGCTCGCTGGAACGCGGGAGGGGCGAAGCCCCGGGAGATACGGCCTCATCGTTCGGGCTCCGGGATGAAGCGCTCGACGGCGCCTTCGGCAGAGGCCTCGACCGACCAGGTGCCGGGCACGATGCTGTAGTTGAGGTTGCCCCGGATCGTCACCGACACGGTGTCGGGGCCCTGGGCGCCGGGGATGATCTGGGCGTCAGCGAGATTGCCGCCTTGGTTCAGGATCTGGTTGGCGGCCGCGACACCGTCGGCCGATGTGGCCTGATAGGCGCGCGCCGCGTCGACGTAGCGTTCCGCCGCGAGATCGGCCGCTTGCCGAGCGTGGTAGAACAACCCGATCTGCACCGGGGTCAACACGATGACCAAGATGACCGGGAAGATGATCGCCAGTTCGGTGGCCACCGCTGATCGGTCGGATCCGATCGCGTGGATGGTGCTGCCGGGTCGCATGGTGCCTGGTTGCGGCCTTGCCGCGCTAGCTGACCTGGATGTTGTTCGCCGCGTCTTCGCCCTTGCTGGCAATGATGGCGATGATGATGATGGCCGCGGCGGCCAACAGGCCGACGACGATCGCCATTTCGGTCGACACCGCGCCACGCCGGTCGCGGGTGCGGGAGCCCAGGAGGGTCAGCTGGTATGCAACGATGACGTTCAGTTGATCCCAGGTGCGGGTAATGGTGGTCATTGCGAGGGCTCCTTGTCGGTCGTGCCTCGGCTGGACAAGAGTGTCGAAAGCAACGTGCGGTGGCAATGGGGACTTGTCCCCATGCCGATTCTGGCACATTTCAGTGTATGTCGCGGCTTTTCGTTAATTTTCGGTACGGCGGCCGCGGGATCAGGGCGAGTCGACGTCGACCACCTCGGCGGGCGAGCCGCCGGTGCTGATGGCGTTGACCGCGCCGTACGCGATGAACAAGACGATGCCGAACACCAACACGATGACGGGAACGACCATCTTCTCGGTGTTCACCTCGGCTCGGTATTCGAAATCCGCTGCGGTTGCGGCTCGGAGGGCGTCCGCCCTGGCCGAGAGCGACTGGCGAACCCGCGCGCCCTGGCCGCCGGCCAGACCGACCGAGGCGGCCAGTTCCCGGAGTTCGGTGATGTCCATGCGTTCGCCGAGCTCGTTCAGGGTCTCCCAAGGGGACCGACGGGTGAGCCGGGCTCGGCGCAGCGCCGATCGGAGTTCAGCGAACACCCAACCGTCGCCGGCTTCGGCCGCTCCTTCCAGCGCGGATTCCACGCCGCCACCGCCGGCCAGGATGATGGTCACGAGATCGAGATAGGAGCTCAAGGCCTGACGGAACGACCGTTGGCGTTCCTCGACCTGCTCGGCCAGGGGCACATCGGGGTAGAAGAAGCCGAGGACGGCCAGCGCAATCGACGCGATGGCGACCAAGGGCAGGGAGATGAAGTCGACGTTCTGGGTGGCCAGCACGCCCACCATGAGCAGCGGCAACATGAAGCCGGCGATGGCGCCGAGCACTTTCTCGTAGACGTGGCGCTCGATCGGTTTGTCCAGGATCGTGAGGCGGCGTTCGAGGGTGGCGTTGTCGAGAAACGTGGTGGCTTGGGCGAACCGGAGGACTGCTGCCCCGATGTGATCCTTGGCGGAGGGGCCTTCGGTCTGGCGACGCGCCTGTCGGGCCGATGCGACCGACTGGCCCGGTCGGGCCAGCGCGGTATCGACGGCATCGAGCGCGAGTGGTTTGGGTTGCAGCGCCTGGATGAGGAACCAGATCCCGAGCCCGATCCCGGCGCCGAAAAGGGCGGCGAGGAGTGCGCTCATGCCGACTCCTGGCGAACCCGCCGGGCCGAGAAACGCTCGGGCATTTCGAGCTGCCCGAACGACCGGAGGAGGAAGGCCCCCGCCGTGAACGTCGCGCAGCAGAGGGCGAGCCAAATCTGACCGAAGAAGGTGTCGTAGGGTTCGAGCAGCGCGCCGCCGCGCGCCAGGATCAGCGTCATCGTCAAGACGGTGACCCCGATCACGATGCGGGCTGAGGTGCGGATTCGGGCCCGGCCGACGAGCACTCGTTGCCGGGTGCGGACGTCCTCGCGGATCGACATGGCCAAGCGGGTCAGCAGCGGGGCCAGATCGCGGGCCTCCATACGGACCGCGTTGACCAGTGCGACGACGATCATGTCCGACGAGGCGTGGTCGAGGTCGTCGCCCAGTGCGATGAGCGCATCGGTGAGGGGCATGCGCTCCACCCGGCCGACGAACCGGTGCACCTCGGGTCGGATGGCAATCGGCGCCACTTCGCCCGAAGCCAGCAGGGCCTGTTCGAGCCCGGCCGCGCCGGCGATGCTGTCGCGCACCATTTCGCACCAGGTGGCGATGGCCTCGGTCTTGGCGATTTCGGCCTTGACCTCGTTGCCGTCGCCGACCAGTCGAGGCAGGTAGGACGCGACCAGGAAGGCGAAGACCCCCAGCACCGGCCAGCCGGTCAGGGAGTAGAGGCCGAACCCGGCCACGAGGCCGACGAAGACGCCGGCCACCTGGAGGCGGGGGTTGACGCCGCCAGCTGCGTTCGGGTCGCGCTTCTCGATGTCGGGCAGCACTTGCTGGCCCCGGACGCCGTAGGAGACGAGCAGCAGCCCGAAGCCGATCAGCGCCCCGAAGAGGGCCATGAGCAACGCATCCACCTACGGCTGTTCCTCGTTCTCGGCCACTAGACCCAGCCCCCGTTTTCGCCGTCGAGCCACTTGGCGTCGAAGCCGACCCGTTCGAGGCGGGCCAGCGACGATTCCGAGAGGGGGAAGCGGGGCATGGCCCGGCGGGTGTCGTCGGGGGCGAAGATCTCGTTCGACAGCACCAGCGCGCCTTCGGCGCCGGTGATCTCGCGGACGCTGGTCAGCACTCGCTCGTTGTCATCGGTCTTGACGATGTGGACCACGAAGTTGATGGCGTTGGACACCATCAGGTTGGTGGTCTCGACGTCGAAGCGTTCCTCGGTCATGGCCATGTACATCTGCAACCGGCCGAACACGCCGGCCGACGAATCGGCGTGGATCGTGCACATCGAACCGTCGTTGCCCTGGCTCATCGCCTGCATCATCGGCAGGGCTTCGGCGCCCCGAACCTCACCGACGATCACTCGGCTGGGCGACATGCGCAGGCCCGATTTGGTCAGCGCGGCCATGGTGAACCCACCGACGCCTTCGATATTGGGGTTGCGGGTTTCGAGGTCGACGAAGTCGGGGTGCAGTTCCTGGAAGTGTTCGAGGCCGATCTCGAGCGAATCCTCCACCGTGACCAGGCGTTCGTTGGCCGGGATCTCGTTGATCAAACACCGCAGGAGGGTCGTCTTACCGGCGCCGGTGCCGCCGGCCACGATGATGTTGAAGCGGGCCTTCACCATCGCGTTGAGGAGGTGGAAGAGCGCTTCGCTGATCGTGCTCCGTTCGAGCAGTTGGTCGGTGCGGAAGATGGCGAAGTTGTGGCGGCGGATCGAGATCGATGGTCGGCCGGCCACCCACGCGATGGCGTGGAGGCGGTCGCCGGTCGGCAGTTGCATGTTGAGTTCGGGGCTGGCCGGATCCCAGCGTTGTTCGCTGCGGCCGCGGCGGGCCGCGGTCTGGATCATTTCGATCAGTTCGTCGTCGGTGTCGGCAACGGCTTCGCCGCGCACCTTGGTGCCGTCGAGCTTCGACAACCACACGACGTCGCAGCCGTTCACCACGATGTCGGTGTATTGCGGATCGTCGACGTACTGCTGCAGCCGGCCCAGGCCGAACAGCCGGTTGAAGACGTTGGTCGCCAGTGCGGCGGCGGTACCTTCGCCCAGCGCAGCCAGGCCGTCTTTCAGGCGCCGGGTGTCGAGCTTCTTGAGTTCCTGCTGGATCAGCATGCGGGCCAGCTGGCGTCGGTCGTCGTTGCTCAGCGAGCGGCGCCCGGCGGCCTCGGCCTCGGTGTCGCGCTGGTTGAGGGCCTCGCCGACCGCAGCGTGCAGGTTGTTGACCAGGGTGGAATCGACGATCACGGGCCGCCCTCCACCGGGGTGTCCGTGGTGCCGTCATCGGCCGACGCGCCGGTAAAAGCTGAGGGTGGGGCGGCCGATGGTGGCGGGGGCCGGTCGTCGACAGCGGGTCCTTCGTCGCCGACCACGACCGCGGCCGAGCCGGGCGGGGCGAGCGGGAACCGATCGGCCAGCGTGTCGGCCACATTGGCGATCGAGCGGATGAAGGCCGAGCGGCGCAGCTTCTTGTCCGATGTCCCGTGCTCGAGGCCGCGGGCGCCGATGAGATCGTCGGCGATCACACCGAGCACGGGCACCTGGTGCACGCCTTGGATCTCGGCCGGGCTGTAGGGCCGGTCGCCGACCAGCAACCAGGTGACGTTCTCGCACAGGCGGCGCTGGGCCGCGAGGCGGTGGGCGGCGATCTGGATGTTCGGAGCGGTCGGACGCAGCACGACGATCAACGCATCGGCGTGGCGGACGATGTCGTTGGCCGCGCTGCGGGAGCTCAGCCGGCCGCAGTCGACCAACGCCACCAGGTCGTTGCGCTGCGCAAGCGGGCGGGCCAGGGTGCAGCCCGCGGTGCTGATGATGTTGGCCGCCTTGTCGGGCTGATCGGGGGCGACCACCACCGGAAGCCCGCCGGGCAGCTCTTGCGAGTGGTTCCACACGTCGGCGATGTCGAGTTGGTGGCCGGCCGCGGCGGTGAGGCCGATGAGGCCGGGGTCGCGACCGAGCTGATAGTGCACGGCCAAGGTGCCGCCGTCGGCGTCGGCTTCGATCAGCACCTTCTGATCGTCGTGTTCGGTCGGCCAGGCCGCGGCGAGGGCCAGCGTCGTCAGCGTGACGCCGGGCGAACCCTTGACCGAGGCGACGCAGAGCAGGGTCACGACGTCTCCAGGGCCACCTGGATCAGCCGGATGCGGTCGTTGGCCGACGCGCTCACGATGTCGGGGGCGATCGCTTCGGGCACGACCAGGGTGAGCAGCCGATCCTCGGAGGAGCCGAGCTGCAGGATGGCGACATCGAGCACGTCGACGCCGGTGGCGAGCACCTCGCCCTGGCTGGAATCCTCGGTGCCGCTCGACTCGGCGATCAACACCACATCGACGAGATCGCCGGGCCGCACTCGCAGACTGGGCATCTCTTCCGGAGCCAGCGACACGCCCACGGCCACCTGGCCCGCTTCGAACGGCACGACCTCGGCGAACATCGAGGTGTTCAGGATCGTGCCGGGGGCCAGCGGGGCCAGGGCCAGCTGATCGAGCACCAGGCCGGCGGTGTTGATCGGGATTGCGGCGATGGCATCGTCGGTGTTGAGTTGCACGACGGCGAGATCGTCGAACTCCAGGATCTCGCCCCGTTCGAGCTCGACGGCCAGGCTCAGTACCGAGACCTTCTCGGTTGACGACACCTGCCACCACAGCGCGGCCAAGGCGAACACCGTCACCAACAGCACACCGAGGGCGATTTCGGGTATCCGGGACGCACCCCGGCCGCCGGTCGGGCCGTTGAGATCGAGCCGCTCGACGTGATCCCCCTGCTGGTCTGCAGTGCGGGCCTGGGCCATGGTCGAAGCGTCTTTCCTGGTGGTGGTGATTACCGCTCGGCGGCTACTTGTTCGGGGGTGCAATCGAAGACCTCGAGGGTGAGGACGTCGATGCGCAGATCGTTGTCGGTTCCGCGCCGAATACGGCCCGAAAACCAGATGCTTTGGGTTTCGGCCAGTGGAGGGTCGAACGTTAAGCAATCGTCCACAATCACCGAACCGTCGCTCTGGGCCAGCCCGATCGGGGCGCCGATGGCGGCGCGGTTCCGCCCATCGGTGAACGGCGCCCCGGCTTCCTCGACCGTGCGTTCGGTGGCCACCGCTGCCGCGTTGCTCCGGGCGACGTCGTCGTGTGGACCGTTCATGGCGTCGGCCCAGAAATCGGTCCAGATCACGAGCGCCCTTTCGACCGCGTCGGCTCGGTCGATCGTGACCGGCGGCAAGGGCGCGACGGTTGCGCCACTCGGCGCCGAATCGGTCGACGCGCAGGCCGCGGCCACGACCAGGAGGATGGTCAGGAGGAGCGGGATTCGTCGCCGGTTCGGTGCGGTGGCGCCAGTACGGGGAGCGTGCCAACGCGGCATCGGGTCAGTCTGACATGGGCGCCGAGTCGGCCAACAATCGATCGAGCGGCACGGGTGCGTCGATGAGTCCGAGCGCGACCAGGCGCTGTTGCACCGGATCGATCAGGGCCGGGTCGGCCGGGTTGCCGTCATCCCATGCGGTGCTGGCGAACCAGTCGCGGGCCTGGTGATCGGCCAGGCCGAACCGTTCGACGACTTCGGCGACTGCGGCATCGGCTGGTCGGGCCGCGAACGACTGGCCGGCCGCGGCGACGGCGTCGAGCACGTCGTCGACTTCGGCCCGGCGGTCGGCCAAGACGTCGGTTCGGGCCGCGACCGCGAAGGCCGGCCAGGGGGTCGGCTGCACCCCGACCCGGCGGAACTCGCCGTTGTCGACGTACAAGGACGTCATGAAGCGATCCCACAGGAACAGGTCGGCGTCGCCGTCGGCCAAGGCCTGACGCGCACCGTCGATGTCGCCGACGATCACGAACCGATCGTCGGCCACCGTGTGCCCGAGCCGGTCGGCCAGCACGTGAGCCATCAGGTGCGAGCCCGACCCGAGCCGCGACACCGCGTACCGGTGATCGGGGCCGATGTCGGCTTCCTCCCCGATGCTGCTGCCGGCCGCGACATGGACACCCCACTGCAGCGGCGTGGTGGTGTAGAACCGCACGATGCGGGCCGGTAGGCCCTTGGCGATCGCGGTGACGATGCCCTCGGTCAGGGCGATGGCGACGTCGAGAGTGCCATCGCCGAGTTGCTGCATCATCTGGCCGGTGCCGCCCCGTTGTTCGTGCCAGACGACGGTGGTGTCGCCGTCACCCCTGGGCTCTTGATTGGCCGGCCCGAGCCGTCGGGCCGGGTTCTCCACGACATGGAACCACGGCAGGTTGAAGTGTTCGGGTACACCGCCGACATGCAGTTCGTTCATCGACGGCCTTCCCGGCTAGCTCGGTTCGAGGGCTGAGTCTGGTGTGTGCAGCAGGGCCCGGGCCACCGATCGGGCCGGCCCGGCTGGATCGGGGTGGGACACGGCGGCGTTGGCGACGACGATGTTCACCAGCGTGATGTCGAGAGCGGCCGTGACCTCGGCCGGTGGGGGCTCGTCGCTGGCCGCCAGCACCGCGTCGAGGGCCCGTTGGGTCACCTTCGCAGTCGCGGCGTACACCGCATGGGCCGGGCTGCGTTCGCGATCGAGGGCGATGACGGAGAGGGCCCGCATGATCGGGCCCTGCTCGAGGGTGAGCTGGCCGAGCCGGTCGAGGTGGCGGTCGAGCACCAGGGCGGGGTCGACGGCCGAGTTCTCGATGTCGATCTCGAGCAGGCTTTCGAGACCGGTGACGTAGTCGCTGAACAGGCCGCACAACACTTCGTCGACGCCACCCATCGAACGCAGGATCGTCTGCTGGCTGACCTGGGAATGCATGGCCAACATGTCGAGGTTGATCGTGCGGTAGCCGACCCGTCCGAGGAGTTCGCGCAGGGCCTTGTTGACCTGTTCGCGCGCGTTGACGACCGAGGCCGGGTTGCGGCGTTCGCTCCAGCGGGTTTGGGCTTCGACTGCGATGGCCTCGACCGCTTCGACGACGGTGGTCGCGGGCCGATCGGCGAACTCGACCAGGGTGGGAAACAGGGTGAGCAAGGTGTTGCGGAAGGCGTTCGGGTCGACCGACTCGGGATCGATGCGGCGGCGCAAGGCGAGGCCGTCGCCGAGCGCCCGCAGCATCAACGCCAGGCTCTCGGTCGTCCAGGGGTCGCGCAACCGGAATCCCCAGTCGGTCAGGAGGCGATCGTAGACCCGCATGTAGAGATCGCTGCCGACCTGGTAGGCCTCGGCCAGCATGTGCCGGTGTTCTTCGCTGGCCGTCGACATCGACGCCGCCACCAACTGGAGGTGGCGCGACGGCGAGGCGGTGCCGGCGCTCTCGTAGGTGCTGCCCAGAGTGGCCAGCGCTCGCACCATGTCGCCTTCGGCCTCGGTCATCAGGGTCTCGACGATCTCGAGCATCGCGTGGGAGAGGTGCACGGCGGGGTCCTGGGCCACGAACCGTTCGAAGAGGGCGTCGAGATAATCACCTTTGGATTCGAAGTGGTCGTAGAAGCTGCGACGCGATCGGCCCGCCGTGCGGCTGATCGTGTCCGGGGTCAGCCCGGCCTCGAGCACCTGATGGCCCTGTTCGGCGATGAGGAGATAGCCGGCCAGAAGCAAGCGTTCGCGAGCCTCGCCGGAAGCATCGAGCTGTTGGCGGGCGATCCCCGCGCCGGATGCATCCGGGCCGGTGACCAGCCCGTCGATGTGAACAGTCTGTGCAGGTGGGTGGTCGGGCACCTGGTGGCCAATCGGAAGCGTGGGGGACGGTGACCCGGTTTTCCAGGCCACGCCGGACCGTAGCACCGCCGACCCGGCCATCGAAAAAGTGACGTCCGACACGCGGGGATTGCACAGGCTGTGCAATCCCCCGGCATGTCTTCCGAAGACACGGGCGGCGAACTGCGCCACAATGTTCCGGGAACGACTGGATTTTCGAAAGACGATCCCGTCGCACCAGGCGGCGGGAACACGAAATGTTGGAGGGTGTGGTTGCGGGACCGCACCCTCCAACAAGTTTTTGACCCAGTTCGGGAGAAGCGGGCGACCTAGTCGGATTCGGGTTCGAGTTCGACCGTGGCGCCGAAGGCGTCGCGCTCGACGAACGACACCAGATCGGCCGAGGCAATGCCACCGGCGCCGCGCACGTCATCGAGGACCAGGCCGAGCAGTTCGAGGCCCTCGGCGGTGTCCATCACCAACAACGAGGTCACCGCGGTGCGTTGCGATCGCTTGGCCTCGCTCTTGGCCTTGCGGATCTCGGCCAGGGCCTTGGAGGCCTCGGCGTACGGCCCGCCATCGACCGACCCGGCCGCGGCGCGCAGGTCGTCACTGCCGGGCCAGGGCGCGGTGTGGACGGAGCCGGTCTGCCACCACGACCACGCTTCCTCGGCGACGTAGGGCAGGAAAGGGGCGAACAGGCGCTGGAGGGTGTTGAGCGCGAGGCGTAGTGCAGCCTGGGCCGACGCGGCCCGCTCGGGCGTGAACTCGCCGTAGGCCCGAGCCTTGACCAGCTCGACGTAGTTGTCGGTGAAGTCCCAGAAGAATTCCTCGGTGCGTTCGAGTGGGCGGGCATAGTCGTATTCGTCGAAGGCCTTGGTGGCGACGTCGACGACATCGGCCAGGCGGGCCAGCATCGATTGATCGAGCGGGTCGGTGATGGCCGAGGCATCGGGTGGTGCGCCATCGCCGGCCGCAGCATCTTGGCTGGTCGCCGACAGGCCCAAGACGAACTTCGAGGCGTTCAACAACTTGATGGCCAGCCGGCGGCCGACCTTCATCTGCCCGACGTCGAAGGCGGTGTCGGTGCCGGGCCGACCGCTGGCCGCCCAGTAGCGGACCGCGTCGGAGCCGTACTCCTCGAGCAAGCCGATCGGGGTGACGACGTTGCCCTTGGACTTCGACATCTTCTTGCGATCGGGGTCGAGGATCCAGCCGTTGATCAGCGTGTGATGCCACGGCGAGGCGTCGTGTTCGAAGTGGGCCCGGACGACGGTGGAGAACAACCAGGTACGGATGATGTCGTGGCCTTGGGGGCGCAGGTCCATGGGGAAGGTGCGTTCGAACAGGTCGTCGTCTTCCTCCCACCCGCAGGCCCGCTGCGGGCTGAGCGACGAGGTGGCCCAGGTGTCCATGACGTCGGGATCGCCGATGAACCCGCCGGCCTGGCTCCGCTGGTCGGCGTCGAAGCCGGGTGGGACGTCGGTCGAGGGGTCGATGGGCAGCGTGGCCTCGGCCGGGGCGATGATGTCGTCGTAGATCGGCTCGCCCTGGGCGTCGAGGCGGTACCAGAGCGGGATCGGGACGCCGAAGAATCGCTGGCGGCTGATCAGCCAATCGCCGTTGAGGCCGTCGACCCAGCTCTTGTAGCGGGCCTGCATGTAGCCGGGGTGCCACGTCATCTGATCGCTGCGATCGACCATGGCCTGGCGCAGGTCGTCTTCGCGGCCGCCGTTGCGGATGTACCACTGGCGGGTGGTGACGATCTCGAGCGGCTTGTCGCCTTTCTCGAAGAACTTGACCGGGTGGGTGATGGGCCGGGGTTCGCCGATGAGCTCGCCCGATTCGGTGAGCATCTCGACGATTTCCTTCTGGGCCGAGAAGACCGTCTTGCCGACCAGGCGGTTGTAGGCAGCCTGGCCGGGGCCGGCGATGCCTTCGGGCGCGTCCTCGCTGACGCGGCCCATGCGGTTGAGCATCGGGCGAACCGGCAGATCGAGCTCGCGCCACCAGGTGACGTCGGTGGTGTCGCCGAAGGTGCAGATCATGGCGATGCCGGTGCCCTTTTCGGGGTCGGCCAGCTCGTGGGCCAGGACCGGAACCTCGACCCCGAAGATCGGGGTGGCGACGGTGCTGCCGAACAGCGGCTGGTAGCGCTCGTCGGTGGGGTGGGCGACCAGGGCGACGCAGGCGGGCAGGAGCTCGGGGCGGGTGGTGTCGATGATGATGTCGTCGCCGCCTTCTCCGTTCGAGGCTGTGCGATGGAAGGCGAGCTGGTGGTAGGCGGCGTCGCGGTCGCGATCTTCGAGCTCAGCCTGGGCAACCGCGGTCTGGAAGGTGATGTCCCACAGCGAAGGAGCTTCTTGCTGGTAGGCCTCGCCCCGTTCGAGGTTGCGCAGGAAGGCCCGTTGGGCGACCCGCTGGGATTTGTCATCGATGGTGGCGTAGGTGAGCGACCAATCGACCGACAGGCCGAGGTGGCGCCAGGTCTGCTCGAAGACCTTCTCGTCCTCGGTGGTCAGGAGGTGGCAGAGCTCGACGAAGTTGGGGCGCGAGACGTTGATGATGTCGCGCTTGCCGACGTTGCCGGCATCGTCGGGGACCGCGAAGTTTTCGTCGTAGGGGAGCGAGGGATCGCAGCGGACGCCGAAGTAGTTCTGGACCCGCCGTTCGGTGGGCAGGCCGTTGTCGTCCCAGCCCATCGGGTAGAACAGCGCCTTGCCCTGCATGCGGTGGTAGCGGGCCAGGGCATCGGTGTGGGTGTAGGCGAAGATGTGGCCGACGTGCAGTGAGCCCGACACGGTGGGCGGCGGGGTGTCGATCGAGAAGATCTGGTCGCGGGTGGCGCTGCGATCGAACGCGTAGATGTCGTCGGCCTGCCACCGGTCGCCCCACTTGGATTCGAGGCCGTCGACCGAAGGCTTCTCGGGAACCGTGCTCTCGGAAAGACTGCTGTCTGCCATAGTCCCCCGACGCTACCGCCCTCCTCCCCGTTCTGGTTGCGTTTAACCACCGTGGAGGTGGTTTCGGACAAGAATTTCCCGCCGTTGTGCTTTTCCCGGCGGGACAAAAGGTGTATCGTTCACATTTGTTGTTACCCGTGAGTAACCTCATGGGGAATCGAGCGCACCCAGGAGCCCGCCAATGTCGGATTTCAACCTCGCCCTGAACGAAGACCAACTCCAGATCCAGAAGTGGATTCACGAGTTCGGCGTCGACGTGATTCGCCCCGCCGCTGAGGAATGGGACGAAAAGGAAGAGTTCCCGTGGCCCATCGTCGAACAGGCCGCCCAGATCGGCCTGTACGGCTGGGAGTTCATGGCCGAAGCCATGATGAACGACCCGTCGGGCCTGATGATGGTCGTGGCCCTCGAGGAACTGTTCTGGGCCGACGCCGGTATCGGCATGGCCATCATGGGCTCGGGTCTCGCCGCGGCCGGCATCATGGCCTCGGCCACCCAGGAGCAGCTGTTCGAATGGGTGCCCCAGTGTTACGGCACCGCCGACGACGTCAAGGTCGGCGCCTTCTGTGCGTCCGAGCCCGATGCCGGCTCCGACGTGGGCGGCTATCGCACCAGCGCCAAGTACGACGAAGCCAAGGACGAGTGGGTGCTCAACGGCACCAAGGCGTGGATCACCAACGGCGGCATCGCCAACATCCACGTGGTCGTCGCGGTGGTCGATCCCGAGCTCGGCTCGAAGGGTCACGCCAGCTTCGTGATTCCGCCCAACACCCCCGGCCTCAGCCAGGGCCAGAAGTACAAGAAGCACGGCATCCGGGCGTCGCACACCGCCGAGGTCGTGCTCGAAGACGTTCGGGTTCCCGGCCGCTGCCTGCTCGGCGGCAAGGAGAAGCTCGACGAGCGTCTCGCCAAGGTCCGCCGCGGTGAGAAGGGCAACGCCCAGGCTGCGATGCAGACCTTCGAGGCGACCCGCCCTGCGGTCGGCGCTCAGGCGCTCGGTGTGGCCCGGGCCGCCTACGAG
>JABDJW010000311.1 GCA_013002375.1 Acidimicrobiales bacterium
CTTCGTAGAAGAAGTCGGCCCGGGCCAGGCCTTCGCAACGCAAGGCCAAGAAGGCTTTGGCCGCGAGCTGCTGCATCTCCGCGACCGCGTCGGCGGGCAGCTCGGCGGGGATGACCAGATCGGCCACGCCGTCGTGGTACTTGTCGTCGTAGCTGTAGAACGCATCGCCGGGTCGGATCTCGCCCGGTACCGAAACGCGGGGTTCGTGATTGCCGAGCACTGAGCATTCGATCTCACGCCCGACGATGGCCTCTTCGATCACGATCCACTCGTCATAGGTCAGGGCCAACTCGACCGCATCGGCGAGGTCGTCGATCGAGGCCGCCTTGGACACCCCGATCGAGCTCCCCATGTTGGCCGGTTTGACGAAGACCGGGAGGCCGAGTTCGCGGGCGACGTCGGCCGCCTGCTCGGGCTTCCAGTGATGACCATTGAACGCCAGGTACCGGGCTTGGGGAATGCCGGCGTAGGCCAACACCTCCTTGGCCTTGGCCTTGTCCATGGTCAACGCCGAGCCCAGCACGCCGCAGCCAACGTAGGGAACCCCGGCCAGCTCCAAGAGGCCCTGCACCGTGCCGTCCTCGCCCATGGGGCCGTGCAGGATCGGGAGCACGACGATCTGATCGCCGGCGGAGCGCGCGGCGGTTGCGGTGGGGAGGAGCTCGAACGACGGGCCGGCCGCGGTGAGGTGGTCGGGTAGGGCGGCGGCGCCTTCGGCCAAGGCTGCAGCAGCGTCCGACGCCTGCACCCACTGGCCGTCGCGGGTGATACCCACCGGCTCGATCGAGTAGCGGCTGGGATCGACGGCGGCAAGGACGTGGCGGGCCGAGACGCAGGACACGTCGTGTTCCGCCGATTGGCCGCCGAACAGCACGATCAAACGGATGCGTTCGCTCATGAGAGCGACTTTAGAGCAGCGGGCCGATCGTCCCGGCGCACCGGGTCAGTCCCCGGTCGGGAGTTGCCTGCGGTACGTGGCTTCGTCGAAGTAGTCGCGCCAGAGCGTGATCTTGCCGTCGACGACTTCGAACAGGCCGGCGACCGGCAACTCGACCCAGCCGTGCGGCATCAGGAACCGGTCGGTCCGCTCGTTGAACACCAGCGTGTCGCGGGCGACCTGGCGATGGACCGGCCAGTCGACCTCGGTGCACCCGGCCAGCATCGGCCCCAGGATGTCGGCGACGGCCTGCGGGCCCCGAACGACGCCCATCGGGACGTTGTCGTATTCGCAGTCCGGCGCGAGCAGGGCGATGGCCCGGTCGAGGTCCTTCGCAATGATGGCGGCGAGGAACGAGTTGACGACGGCTTCGGCGTCGCGGTCTTCAGACATGGGACGACCATAGGGCGCCGGGTTGTCCGCGATCTCGTGGTCGGCCGGACTACCGTCGTACCCCTATGCACTTTCGGGCCTCAGAGATAGCGGCGGTCGTCGGTGGTGAGCTCGTCGGCGACGATGTCGAGGTTTCCGGTGCCTCCCAGGATTCTCGCTCGCTGATCCCCGGTCAGCTGTTCGTGCCGGTCCTGGCCGAGCGGGACGGCCACGATTTCATCCGGCAAGCGATCGAGGCCGGTGCCGCGGCGTATTTCACCCAGGCCGAACCAGTGGGGGGTACCGCAATCCGGGTGACGGACGCGGTCGCTGCATTGCAGGCGCTGGGTCGCCACGCACGATCGAAGCTGGGCGATGCGACGGTCATCGGTATCACCGGTTCGGCCGGCAAGACCTCCACCAAGGATCTCATGGCCTCGATCCTGCTGTCGACCGGCAACGCCCACGCCAGCGAGAAGTCGTTCAACAACGAGATGGGCGTACCCCTCACCATCATCAACGCGCCCGACAACACCGCAGTGCTCATCGTCGAGATGGGCACCCGGGGCGCGGGCCAGATTCGCGATCTGGTGCAGATCGCGGCCCCGAGCATCGGTGTCGTCACCACTGTCGGCGGCGCCCATACCTCCGAATTCGGGTCGGTCGAAGCGGTGGCGGAGGCCAAGGCTGAGATGGTAGAGGACCTTCCGGCCATGGGTTGGGCGGTGCTGAACGCGGAGGTGCCGCTCGTGGCCGCCATGGCTGAACAGACGTCGGCCCAGGTCGTGACGTTCGGGCGCGACACCGGCGACGTACATGCCACCGACATCGTGCGCCACGCCGACCTCACCTCGGAGTTCACGCTGGTCTCGCCGTGGGGGAGCGCGTCGGTGCATCTCGGCGCCCGGGGTGAGCACAACATCGTGAACGCCTGCGCCGCGGCCGCGGCCGCGCTGGCCGCCGGCGCCGGGATGTCATCGGTCGTACTGGGCCTGGTGCACCCTGAACTCTCGCCTTTGCGCATGGAGCTGTTGACGACTCCCGCCGGCGCAACGGTGCTGAACGACTGCTACAACGCCAACCCGTTGTCGGTCGAGGCCGCGTTGCGTGCGCTGGCCGATCTGCCGGCCGAGCGCCGCGTTGCGGTGCTGGGACTGATGGCCGAGTTGGGCGACGAACACGAGGCAGAACACGCCCGAATGGCCGAGCTGGCCGAAACGCTCGAGATCCGTGTGCTGGCTGTGGCCGGGGCCCCCTACGCGGGGGCCGA
>JABDJW010000312.1 GCA_013002375.1 Acidimicrobiales bacterium
GGCCGGCTCCGAACGCCAGCGCGGTGCTCCGGTCGACGGTCGAGTAGCGGGCCCGGTCGGTC
Source organism: Acidimicrobiales bacterium (assembly GCA_013002375.1). Lineage (GTDB taxonomy): Bacteria > Actinomycetota > Acidimicrobiia > Acidimicrobiales > SHLQ01 > JABDJW01. The sequence continues at coordinate 63 of JABDJW010000312.1, forward strand.
GCGAAACTGTCGCTCTCCGCGCTGCCCACCGGGGAGAAGTCGGTGCCGCGGAGGTAGAGCTGACGGGTCGTGCCGTCGGGTTCGGCGCGGTCGATCTGGCCATTGCTGCGGATGACGACACCGATCTCGGCGGCCTGCACGCCTTCGAGGGCAAACGTTGCGCTGCGGGCGGAGCTCCAGCGACGAACGGCCCAACCGAGCAGGATCAGGCCGGCCAGGCCGATCACGGCCCAGGGCAGCCAACTCGGCGTCGAGAACGAAGGAAGGAAGGAGAAGAAACCCTCGTCGGACTCGGCGTTGGGGTCGGTGGGTTCGGTCGGCGTCGGTGGAGTGACGCCCGCCGAGTCGGCGCTGAGGCTGCGACGCAGCTGGGTGCGGGCCGACGTGCCATCAGCGGTCACGGTCTGGGCCGACACGGTGAGTTCAGAGGTTCTGGAGAAGGCGCTGGGGATCGCGGCGCCCGACGAGCGATAGGTGCCGGTTTCGGTCGGCGACAACTCGACCAGGACCGAGTCACCGGTTTGATCGTCGATCAGCGCGGCAGCCAGGGCGACCGAGCTGAAGGCGTCTTCGGGCATCGGGGCGCCGGAGCCGTCGACGAGGGCCACTTCGAGATCGAAGGGTTCGCCCGGGGTGGCCGTCGAGACCGCCACGATCTCGATTTGGGCCGGAGGGAACACCGAGATCTCGAACTCGACCTGGGGTTCATTGCCCAGACCGGTGCCGGTCGGGTCGATGGCCGAAAGTTGCCAGAGCCCGGGGGCGACCGATCCGGTCTGCGGCCGAACTTCGACGTTGACCGCGGTGTCGGAAAGCCACGTGGCGGTGACCACGGATCCGGCGACCTGTGTGGTGGTGGCGCCGGCGTCGAGCTCGACCTGCGAGCCGTCCGGAGCGGTGATGACGACCTTGATTCCCGGCGTCTGGAACGAAGCCAGGGCGCTGAAGCGACCGATCTGGCCGTCGGCTTCGACCCCGACCCGGCCTTGTTCGCAGTCGATCAGCTGACAGACCAGCGCGGTCTGAGTGCTGACGTCGGCGCCGGTCACCGTCGTGCCGAAGCCGGCGAGGGCGTTGAACCACTCGGCCGGCGATGGGGCGGGGATGTACGAACCCTTGCCGGCGGCCTCGCCGCAGGTGCCGCCGTTGGCGAGGGCCTGGGTGAACGACTGGGCGTCGAGCGACATGGTCGCGGTCATCGGCGCGGAGATGATCCGGACGTCGTCGGTCCGGAGCTGATCGAGATCGCCGTCGGCTCGACACACTTGCTCGAAGGCCGCTGTCGCTGCTTGTTCCGCGCCACTGGCCGTCGTCAGGTTGGCGTCGGGCGCATACGGCTTGGTGGTGCCGAAGGTTTCGGCCGAGGCATCATCTCGGGCCTCGATTTCGATGCCGCTGTCGGTGACCACGACCAGGATTGCGCAGGTACCGGGACCGGTGCGACCGGCCAGATCGGCGCGGGCGCCGGCCAAGCCGAGCGCGAAATCCGAGTCGATCGAACCGGCACGGGTTCGGATGGCCTCGACCGCAGCGACGGTGTCGGCCCGGGTCTCGGGGGTCAGATCGGTGAACGGAACGATCGAATCGTAGGCATGGCCGAACCCGGCGACCGAGACCGCGATCGTGCGGGTCTCGGTGGCGAGACCGGCGAGTTGGTCGATCGCGGCTTTGATGCCGCTGACCCGGTTGTACACCGGATCGACCTCGCTCATGCTGGTGGATTCGTCGACCAGGAAGAGCGCGGAAACCAAATCGGCGCCTACGGCACAAGGGCCGAGGTCGGCGTCGCGTTGCGCATCGGCAACGGTGGGCGTCGAGGCGATCCACGTGAGCGCAAGGAGTATTGCGACAACGACGCGTGCAGCCGGTCGGCGGAGAGCAATCAAGTTCTTCACACCTGAACAGTCGGCCGCGCCGCGCCCAACTTGAGCCCCCGGCACCCCGAACCGTCTGTCCCTTGTGTCTGAGAAGTGTCACACCCCCTCGTCATACTGAGACTTGTCATGCACGCCAACGCCGTTCGATATTCCAGTGCCGCCCGATCACTCAGTGTGGTGGCGCGCTCGCTCGGCCTCGACATGCCCGGCTACCGAAGCCCACCCGGGTTGGCCGGCGTCCAACGCAGTATCCGCCGGCGCCCCGACGGCTCTCGCACGATTGCGGTACGGCTCCGGGGTCGGCCGTGGGCCGCCGTGCTGGCCGACATGGTCGAAGGTGTCATCGTGGCCAACGGGCTCGAGGGGCGGGCCGCCGACGAAGCCCGAACCGCGTTGTGGGGGGCCGTCGCCGGCCCCGCCGTCAACGCCGCCTAGCCCGGAGCCAGTACGGTGGACGCCGACGCGCCACGCTGCGCCCGGGTGGTGGAATGGCAGACACGGAGGGCTTAAACCCCTCTGCTCCGGTTACGGGGCGTGTGGGTTCGACTCCCACCCCGGGCACGAGTCGGTTTGGCTCGCTGGGCGAGCCAAGCCCTCACGGAGTTGCTCGCCTGGCGGCTCAGCTTGCGGCTACGCCGGGGGGTGTGAGGGGGGCGTGGCGTTGGAGGGCGACCGGCCCACCGTTCCAGAGTTCGAGCCAGTCGTAGAAGTTGTCGATGGGCAGGGGCCGGGAGATCCAGTA
>JABDJW010000345.1 GCA_013002375.1 Acidimicrobiales bacterium
GGCCTGGACCGAGCGTTCGAGCATCGTGTCGATCAACGCCCTCCCCCGCTCGTTGAGTTCGTCGAGTTTGTCGTACCCGGTCACCGGGTAGATCAGGCAGAACGCCAGGCAGAGCCGGTAGTCCTCCCAGCACTGTTCCCACGAGTAGTCGGTGACGCCGGAGTCGACGAGCTGCTGGTGGTACGCCCGCACGATGGTGTCCTCGTGGTTGCGGCGGATCTCGACCGGGACACTCTGGCTCATGAGGTACGCGACGTCATAGGTGCCGACCGATTGGCCCATGATCTGAAAGTCCAACATCGTCGGTGCGCCGTCGGCACCGAACATCAGGTTGTCGGCCCGAAGGTCGCCGTGGACCCAGGTCCGCGGCTGATCGATGCTGGGCATCATCGTCGGGATCAGTTCGGCATAGCGATCGCCGAAGGCCGACACCTCGGGGTGGGCGACCAGTTCGGGCACCGCGGCTTTGCACGCGGCCCACGAGGCCCGGAACATGTCGGGCAGTACCGCCTGGTAGATGTCGGCGGCGACCGGCAAGTACGGGAGTTCCAGTTCGGCCAGGTCGTCGTGGTTCCACCATTGGGCGTGGTGTTTGGCGATCGAGGTGATCGCGGCCTCGGCCTGTGTTGCGCTGAGGCCTTCGAGTTGATCGGGTGCCGTGAGGTAGCTCAGATCCTCGAGCACGAGCACGAAGTCGGTGCTGTCATCGGCCATGACCGCCAGATGACACTTGCCGGTGTTGAAGGGGGCGTCCGCCGCCGCCCGTTGGTAGAACTGGACCTCGCGGGTGAAGTAGGCGAGCGCGTCGGCGACGCCCCGGTACTCCGGTGCCGTGGTCGGGAACTTCAGAATCAGCGTGGGCGGACCTTCGGCCCCGTCGCCATAGGTCAAGGTGAGGCGATAGATGTCGCCGAGGAGGCCGACGCCCTCGCCGATGTGGGTACTGGTCAGGCCGACGACGTCGACCCCCAACGTTGCGGTGAGCCAGTCGGTGTCGACGGCATCGATCGTGCGTGGAAAATCCGGTCCTGAAGAAATCGGCCCTGAAGAAGTCGGCCCTGAAGAGATTGACATGGTCCCCCTGATGTCTCGGCCCCAGCTGCCCGAAGATACCGCGTCTAGCGTGGGCACCATGTGCCGAAACATCACGACCCTGCGCGGCCTCGAGCCGGTCGCCACCGCCGAGGAGATCGAAGCCGGCGCTCGGCAGTACGTGCGCAAGATCAGCGGCGTACAGAAGACGTCGGTCAACACCGAAGCCGCGTTCGAGAAGGCGGTGGCGATCATTGCGGCCGCGACGAACGACCTGTTGGCCGAATTGCCGCCCCGCAAGGTCCCACCCAAGACCGAGCCGCCACTGCGTCGCATTGCAGCCCGCCAGGCCGCGACGCAGCCCTAGCCCGGCGGCACGCCCACCGGGATGAGGTAGAGCACTTCCTCGCCGGGTGGGAGGCCGAGCAGGCGCGCGACCCGGGCCGGGTCGAACCCGCCGACCGGAACGGTCGCGAGTTCGAGCGCGGCGGCCTGAAGGAGAATGTTCTGCGCGGCGTGGCCTGCTTCCCGGTTCATCAGATCGCTCGCGACGGCGCCATACCGGGCTTCGGTGCGTTCGACCACACCGCTGATCACCAAGACGGTCGGCGCATCCCCGATGAACGACTGGGCAAACGCGGCATCGGCCAGTTCGGGCCAGGGCCTCGGATCCGGCCGCTGTTCGAGCCGATGGCCATCGGGCAGGTAGTGGCTCACCGTCGTCTCGGTGACGGCGTAGAGCTCGAGCGGGTAGAGGGCCCCAGCCGATGGTGCGGTGCGATGCCCGTTGGCATCGGTCACGCCCTGGCCGGCCCAGAACAGTTGGGCGAGCTGGGCGAGTGGCAGCTCGGTCGAGGCGAACTCGCGGGCCGAACGGCGCTCCCGCAGGCTCGCTTCGAGCGAGGTCGTACCGAGCTGGTCGGGTTCGGGCAGCTCGATCGGTGGGTCGAAGCGCAGCGACCGGTCGAGGAGTTCGGCCGGTGCGGTGGACGCGCAGGCCGAGAGCAGCGCCAGCGCGATCCCGCACCACCCGACGACCGGCCTCCTCATCGGTGGCCTGCTCATTGTTCGGCCTGGTCGTTTGTTCCGGCTGATTCGAGCGAACCGAGCGATTCGCCGAGGATGATCACGAATCGCGCGATCAACCACAGCGCCAGGATCGGTACCAGGATGAGGAGGCCGATCACCGCGACGACCAATCGGTCGGTGTAGAGGAACAACGTGGAGTCGGCGTCGGCCACCAAGACGATCACGGCGATGACCCCGGCCAGGAGGAGCGCGAGCGCGGCAGAGGCGGATGTGCGGCCGAGCCGGGTGAGCCGTGATTGGAGGGTATCGACGGTGCCCTCGGCGACCCGGTCCGGCCGGCGCGAGGCTCGCCCCATCAGGGCCAGCGCGGCCGCTGCCACGGTCAACCCCGCCGCGATACCGATCATCCGGTTCACCGCGTCGGGGCAGAGGTGGGTTCGGACCAGTGCGGCGCGAACCGAGGGGCTCGGCTCGGCGAGGTCCTGGCTCCACCACAGCTCCCAGCCGGATCGATCGACCATGGTGTCGAGCGCCGATCCGCAGGCGCGGGACGCGTCGGTCTCGTCGTGCTCGACCTGGACCTGGGCCAGCGAGACGACAACGGCCGCGACGAGGACGACGGCTGCGGCAATGCGGCTGCTTCTGGCCACGCGATCCTCCGGTCCTTGGCCACGACGCTAGAGAAGGGACGCTAGAGAAGGGTGGAGGTTGGCCGTAGGGACGAACGTCCCGTCGCGGTTTCGGTTGAAAGCGGCGGTCACCGCCCGGGCTCGGGGTGCGAGCCGGGCGGTGATGCCGAGGTTTGGTTGTTGGCCGCTTATTGGTTGGCGGTTTCGCAGGCTGGTGCGAGGTAGTCGGCTCCGGGTCCGCCGTTGCAGGTGTCGGTGCCGGTTGATCCGGTCAAGATGTCGGGGCCGTTGCCGCCGTGGATGGTGTCGTTGCCGGGTCCGCCCCAGATCCAGTCGTGGTCGTCTTGGCCGTAGAGGGTGTCGTTGCCGTGGCTGCCGCGGATGCGGTCGTGGCCGGGGCCGCCGTAGATGATGTCGTCGTCGTGGCCGCCTTTGAGGAAGTCGACGGGTCCGGGGCCGCCGTGGATGATGTTGTTGCCGAGGCCGCCGCGGATTTTGTCGGTGCCGTTGCCGCCGTAGATGATGTCGGCTCCGGCGCCGGCGAAGGCCCGGTCGTCGCCGTCGCCGAGGCAGATGAGGTCGTCGCCGGCGAGGCCGTAGACCCGGTCGTTGCCGCCCATGGTTTGGATGACGTCGGGGCCGTTGGTGCCGGTCAAGATGTCGTCACCGGGCGAGCCGACGATGGTGGCCTCGACGCCCTCGCAATAGACGCTGTCGGTTTCGGTCGAGACGGTCAGGCCCGAAACCAGGACCGGCAGCGAGCTGTCGGTAGTCGTACCGTTGCCGAGCTGACCATCGTTGTTCTTTCCCCAGCAATGGGCATTGCCGTTGGTCTGCACCGAGCAGGTGTGGAAGACGCCGACGACGACGGTCTTGACGCCGCTGAGCGACTCGGTGCCGTTCGGGCCCCGCACGATCCCTGCTGTCGGGCGGTCGGTGAGCGACCCGGCGCCGAGCTGACCGTAGCCGTT
>JABDJW010000317.1 GCA_013002375.1 Acidimicrobiales bacterium
GCGACAACGCCAAGGTCTACGACGTGCGTCATGTCGTGAGCCGGTTGGTCGATGGCGGAACCTTCTTCCAGGTCCAGCCCGATTTCGGGCCGGCCATCGTCTGCGCACTGGCCCACCTGGGCGGTCATCACCGAGAAGTCCGACAGCGGGGCGATCAACGCGCCGTGACCGGCCGACGAACCCATCACCGCGGTAACGACGGGAACCCGCCCCGACAATCGGGCTTGCTGCTGCAGATCGATGGGCGCGCGACCGGATTTGGCTTCATCGGGGAGCGGTGGCCGGTGGCCGGCCCCTTCGAGAAGCATGACGAGCGGCACCCGTTCCTGCCCGGCCAACTCCGCGATGCGATACCGCTTGGCCGACGAACCGGCGCCGATCGAACCACCGAGCACCGTGAAGTCCTCGGCGCCGACCATCACCGGCCGGCCGTCGATCAGCCCATGGCCGGTGACCACGCCGTCGGCCGGCACCTGGCCGACCAGCGTGCCGATCTCGGTGAACGTCCCCGAATCCAGGAGCCTGGCGATACGGGCCCGGGCGTCGAGCTTGCCCCGGCCGTGATGCCGCTCGAGCTTGTCGGGGCCACCCATGGCGCGCGCCGCGTCGCGCCGGGTACCGAGGTCGGCGCGGGTCGCGTCCCATTCACTCATGGGGCAACAGTAGATCGAGGGCGATCAGGCCGACAGCAACAGGCTGTAGTTCCACACGACGACGAAGGTGTACCAGGCGATACACACCGCCAGCGTTCCCTCGACCAGCCGGCGGCGCGAGCGGATCAGCCACATGAGGCCGGCGACCGTGGCGAGGGCCAGCACCTTCACCGATGCGGCCAGCCAGAGCGACTTCACGACTTCACGCATCAGCGGGTTGTCTTCGACCAGCACCCCCCGTTGGAGGCCGACGTGGGTGAAGATCAGGTCGAGCAGGTTGAGCACGACCAGGACGTTGAACAGGATCCAGCGCGTCGAGACGCGTCGCGTGCCGAGCTCGTACAAAAGGCGCCCCGGGGCACCCGCGCGACCGGTTTCCATCACCAACTCCACCCTTGCCACCATACAGCACCAAATATACTGAAAGTAGCCTAAAGGTCCGAATAGTCCTCTCAGCGTAGGTGGCGACCCTCCCCCGTTCCTAATCGCGCCGCATCTCGATGCGTCTCGCCGCTACCAAGCACCGGAAAACTGCCGATGGAACGAGACTCGGCCACGACGGGAGCATCGCATGAACGACCTCGGCAACGACACGTTCGCGAGCCGCGCCAGGCCCGGACGAGCCGCACTCATCGGGGCCGGCATCGCAGTTGCCGCGGCTGCCATCATCGGCATCACCACCACGCTCGGCGGGAACTCCTCAACCGAGGTAGAAACGGCCGCGCCCGAAACGACCGCCGGACCTTCGACGACCAGCGCGCCCACCAGTATCCCGACGACCACCGAAAGCATCGTCACGGCGCCCCCCAGCACGATCTCCGCCCCCGGCGGCGCGCCACCGATCATCCTGATCGACGGCTCGTCCTCGGTGCAGATCGACGGCGTCCGCTACGCGTCCGGGTTGGCCGACCCGGTGCGCGATGCCTTCGACGACACCGTCGGGGGACTGGTGTTCCAGACCGACCACGGCATCTTCCACCGGCCGGCCGGATCCAGCTCTCCCCGGTTCGTCACCACCGGCCAGCTGCTCGATGTGGCACCGGTGACGGGTGCCGTCGAGCTCCTGCTCACCCGGGTCGCTGACAATGACGACGGCATCCCCGAGCAACGGCCGTATCGGCACGTGCTCACGACCGGCGCCGAGATCGCCCTGCCGATCTCCGGTGGCGTCGAGTGGGGCGTCCACGAGGGCGGATTCAGCGGGCCGGATTCGGCGATGGTACTGAGCGGCGGCGACGGCTTCTGCCGGGGGATGTCGCGCACCGCGCTCGACGGAACGGCCCTGGACGGCGTGCCCTACACCCAGACCACGCCTTCCTGCACGCTCGACGCTGCCACGCCAACCGACGAGCTCCTGCATGTCGGCGAGGGTCGACCCGATGGCACGGTGGTCTGGATCTCGACCGAATCGCGCCGAGCGGCCGGCCAGAACACCGTCCATTTCGCAAACCCGATCGACGGCTCAGCCGAGGCCCTTCCGGGCGCGGCCAGCGGCGTGCCCTTCCACATCGACACCAGCGACGGGTTCGTCCTGGCCACCACCCGCGCCGAGGTCTGGGTGCTCGACGTCGAGACCGGGGAGGTCACGACCGTCGCCCGCGGATCGTTCGAGGCGGTCCGGTTCGCCCGCTCGGCCATCGACCTGCCCACCGGGCTCCAAATCCAGACCAACGCAACGGTGCCGGTCACCGCGGTCAACAACCTCACGGTCGTGACGTCCCCCGGCGATCCGTTGAACGTCCGGGCCGGGCCCGGCATCGGTTATCCGGTCCTCACCCAGCTCCCCCACCTGACCGGCCAAGTCTCCAACCTTCCGACCGCCGTTCGGCTGCCCAACGGCGATCTCTGGTACGAGATCGTGACCGCACTCGGCGACCAGGGCTGGGTGAACGGGCGCGACCTGCAACAGCTCTCTCTCGTCGGCACCGCGACCTGCCGGCCGACCCTCGGCTTCCCGGTCGATGGCAGCACGCTCGATCAACACCTCGCCGACCTCGACCGCGATGGCCTCGACGACGTGCTTTCGATCGTCGTCAGCGCCGAAAGCGACCGACTCTGGGCTCGGGTGGAGTTCGGCAACGGCGGCGTGGCCGACGGTGAGTGGACCGACTTCTGGGAGATTGCGCCGGGCGGCAACACCGTCGGGTCGATCGACCTCGATCACGTGCCGAACGGCCTGCAGGAGATCGTCCTGCAGCATTCGTCGGGCGCGAGCGGCTCGAACTACGGGGTCATGCATCTCTCGGGCTGCTCGTGGACGCCGAGCACCTTCGCCGGCGACGTCTTCACCATGACCTCGTCGGCGTCGGCGATCGCCACCGACTGGGGCTGTGCGTATGGCACCGGTGGCCGGCTCGACTTCACGACTCGAACCATCGACTTCAACGCCGACACGTGGAGCCTCACCACGTGGCACTTCGATGCCGGCACCTGGACCGAGGTCGATGTGGCGAACAGCGCCGACTTCCCCGCGGTGGACCCGCCGCCGGTCGGCCCCTGCGACTGGAACTAGCGGCGCGCCATCAGATCGGCAATCGGCGCGGCGAGCGCGTCGACCAGTTCGTCGCGGGTCACCCCCCACTGCTCGAGCCCGGATTGGTGCGCCGCAACGTGGACCAGGCTCGAGGTGGCGACACCGGCGACCGCCTTGGGACTGAGCCCCGAGGGTTCGAGGGCGGCGGCGACCACCCGTTCGAGTTCGCTGGTGAGCCCGTTGAGCAGCCACGTCCGCAGGTCGCGAAATCGGTCGTCACCCTCGAGCACGGCCAGGTCGAGGACCCGTATGAGGGCCGCGTGACGGGCGAAGAAGCGGAGCACACCATCGGCCAGCGTTCGAGCCGCGACCTCGGGCTCGGCCTGCCAATCCCCGCTCGTCACCAGCTCGGTGAGCTCGGCGGCACCGGTTTCGGCCAGCTGCGCGGCGAGCACCAGGACGGCGGCTTCGACATCGCCGAAGTACTGGTAGAAGGTCGCGGGCGAGGTCTCGGCGGCCCGGGCGATGTCGACCACCCGCAGATCGCGATAGGCGCCGACCGCCAGCAGTTCGGCTGTGACATCGAGCAACCGCTGGCGGGTCGCCTGGCCGCGAGCGCCGGGCACCCGGCCGTCGGCGGCGCGGGCGGATTCGTCCGCGTCGGCGTTCGGTTCGACATCGTCGGGCATCGAATCAGCGTACCGACCGGCCGATCGCTCAATCGAGATCGACCACGTCGGTGGCCACATCACCCAGCAGGTAACGGGGGCCTGCGCCCAGACCTCTCGCAACATCGTTCGGGTTGTAGATGGCACAGCGCTGCAGCGAGAGGCACCCACAACCGATACATCCCGCAAGTTTGTCCCGCAGCTGTTGGAGGTCGGCGATGCGACGATCGATGTCACCCGCGAACCGGGTGGCCAGCCGCGTCCAATCGGCCTCGGTCGGGGTGCGGCCCTGGGGCAGGCGCTCGAGCTGGCCGGCGATCTCCTCGAGGGAGTAGCCGAGGCTCTGGCAGATGCGAATGAACGACAATCGGCGCAGAACCGACCGATGGAAGCGACGGTGCCCGGATGGGGCCCGTTCGGCCTGGATCAGGCCCTCCGACTCGTAGTACCGCACCGCCGACACCGCGAGGCCGGTCCGCCGCGCCACCGCGCCGATCGTCAACTCTTCTGCATTATCCGTTCGCGGCATGACCGGCAATCTTTTCCGAGAAAGTCCTTGATCTCAAGTTTACTTGAGATTGTAAAACGGGGTGCAAGAACACGATTCATGCCAAGACAACAACGCCAAGACCACAACGCAAACAAACAAGAAAGCGAAGACCATGGCTGCACAACTGGAACACGCCAACATCACCGTGACCGACCCCGACCGCACCGCACAGATGTTGTGCGATCTCTTCGACTGGCACGTGCGGTGGAGTGGCCGATCGATGCTCGGTGGCAACACCGTGCACGTCGGCAGCGACACCGACTACATCGCGGTGTGGGCCGCCGAGGAGCCGAGCAAGGCGCCCAAGGGTCAGCTGAACCACCTCGGCATCCTGGTCGACGACCTCGACGCGACCGAAGCCCGCGTCGTCGCGGCCGGCCTGGAGCCGTACAACCACATGGAGTACGAACCGGGCCGACGCTTTTACTTCGACGACCCAGACGGCGTCGAGTACGAGGTAGTGAGTTATGGCTAGAGCCGAAACTCAACGCCCGAAGATGCTGTCTTCCAGCCGGCGGCGGCCCAGTTGCCGCCGTCGACGTGGATGGTCGAGCCGGTGACGAACTGCGACAGCTCCGACGCCAGGAACACCACGGTGGCGGCGCAGTCGTCGGGCGATCCCATCACGGGCCAGGTCTGACTGCGCAGGCCGGGTAGCGCCAGCGCATCGGAATCGGAGCCCAGGGTGTCGTCGCCCGGCGTCGGGATCATGTCGCAGGCCAGACAGTTCACCCGAATACGACGCTCGGCCAGCTCCATCGACAGCGACATCGACAGGTTCGCGACGGCCGCCTTCATCGCCGAATAGATCGCAAACCCCGGCCCGGCCCGATGGGCCTCGATCGAGGTGATGTTGATGATCGAGCCGCCGGCGGTCATCAACGGCACGCCGTGCCGCACACAGTTCGTGACCGTACCGAAGTTCTCGCTGACCAGCGCCGCTTCGCCCTTGGCGCTGACGTCGAGGAAGTTTGCGACGAAACCGCCCCCGGCGTTGTTCACCAGGATGTCGAGCCGTTCGAACCGCTCGCCGACCTCGCCCATGAAGGCTTCGACATCAGCCTCGACCCGGACGTCGAACACCGAGGAGACGACGGTGCGGCCGAGCGCCTCCAGTTCGGTGACCGTCTCGGCCAGCTCGTCGGCCAATCGGTCGCAGACCGCGACGTGCGCGCCGAACCGGGCCAACGCCAGCGCGGTGGCCTTCCCGATCCCGCGAGCGGCGCCGGTCACGACCGCAACCCGATCGGTCAGCAGGATGTCGTGAGGCGCCGGTGGCGCCGTATCCCATGGTGATGGTGTTCCCGAGAGTCCCATGCGCTGATTCTGCCCCAATCCCTCCGAACTGGTTGGAGATTCGACGCGCTGGTGTGGTTTTTTCCAACCAGTTCGGAGGGGCGGCGGAGAAGCGGGGGGCTAGGTGGGGTCGACCGCGTCGAAGGTCGTCCCCGCGGCGGCGTGGGCCGCGGCGCCCACCAGCGACAGGTCGACGAGGTGGCCGCCGGGCGACAGCGTGGCGGCCAGGGCGACCACTGCGCCGTACAGGCCAGTGATCGGATCGGCGATGGCGTCGCCCACGAACGTCGGCGCATCATTTGCGGTTCGCCCCGGTACGACCAGGCCGGCCTCGACCGCGGCATCGTCACCGAAGGCGACCCGGGCGCTGGCCCGGCCATGGCCGGTGATCGATATCCATGTCGTGCCGCTGCGCACCAAACGGCCGACGTCGATCCCCCACTGCTCCATAACCCGGGCCCGAGATCCATCGATCACGACATCGGCGGTGGCCAGCACCTCGGCCAACCGGTTCAGGTCGGCCGGGTCGCGGTGATCGAAGGTGGCAAAGTGCTTGCCCGAGTGCAGCCGGTCGAAGAACGGTGCCGGCCCTCGTCGAGCCCCGTCGGGCCGCTCGGTCGATTCGTACTTCGTCACGTCGGCTCCGGCCGAAACCAGCAGTGCGCCGGTGAGCGGCCCGGCCCAGAGGCTGGCCAGCTCCACCACCACCGGCGGGCGCGCCCGCCGGGCGATGGCTCGGTCGGGCCGGAGCCGATTTCGGATCGAGCCGCTGCCACTCGCACTGGCCTCGCGGTCCTCGAATCGAAATGGCGCACCGGCGACGATCGAGCCTCCCGGCGGCACGACCCCGATCGGAACGCCCAACCGCTCGGCCTGGTCGCGCAGTTCGGTCACCGTCCGGGTGCGAAGCGCGGCGGCGACGCGGGGCCAGCCGGCCGGATCGACGGCCCGTTCGACCAGGGCCGGCAGTGCCGCGATGTCCTCCGGCCGAGCCAGATTCAGCGCGACCCACCCGTCGGCGGCGCGGACCATGATGGCCGACCCGCCGACCGCGGTCGGCCCCTGCCCCTCGAACCGGGCGATACGGGCCCGCTCGGCCAGCCGATCCATGACATCGAGCTCGACCGGCACCCCTTGGGTTGCCGCCAGCAGCTGGAACAGTGCGCCGGCACCGGACAACCGTTCGACAAACGGCCCGCGAGCCAACGCGGAGCCGCCCGCGGGGCCGCTCAGAGCCGCGAGTCCGGATGCAACCCAACGGGCCGGTTCGGATCGCATCTGAACCACCGGGAACGGCACCTCCACACCGGCCAAGGCGCCGTCGGTGTCGACCGCACCCAGGATCTCGGCTTCGGCCAACCGAGCGAACACCCGCTCATCTCGCAGGACCAATGGATCGGCGCCGAGCGCGACCACCAGCTCGGACAGGCCCGACGGCGTTTCGCTGCCGACGATGGCGATGACGGTTCCGGCCAGGGGACGGCTCATGCGCGCCTTTGGCACTGCTGCGCGAGGGCGGCCAGACTGTGAGCGATCAGATCAGCAGGAAACACAGGAGATCATTGTGGCAACCCTGAAGCCCGGCGGACGCATGCAGAGCACGGTTTGCTCGACCGAGGTCATCGTCGTGAAGGCGCCGGCCGACGACGTCGAGCTCACCTGCGGCGGCGCGCCCATGGCCGAACCGGGCGCCGAGCCGTCGGGCAGCCCGGCCGAAGGGGCGGCCGAGGGCAGCCTGCTGGGCAAACGCTACGTGAATGCCGACGAGAGCCTCGAGGTTCTGGTGACCAAACCCGGCGACGGCTCGCTCGGCATGGGTGGCGACCTCCTCGCGCTCAAGGAAGCCACCCAGCTTCCGGCCTCGGACTAGCAGGGCATGAACATCATGATGCTGCTGGAAATGGCCAGCAGCGGCTTCGGTGACCGGGTCGCCCTGGGCGATCGCACCACCGGGCTCACGTACACCCAGCTCTTCGATCGAGTCGGCCGCGCCGCGACGACATTCGCGACCAGCGGGGCCGATCACGTGGTGCTCGCCGGCGAGAGCAGCCCCGCGTTGCCGATCGCCCTGTTCGGCAGCTCCTGGGTTGGCCGACCGTTCGTACCGCTCAACTACCGGCTCGATTCGGCCACGTTGGTCAGCCTGGCCGAGCGGGCTGCCCCGTCGTACGCGGTGTGCGATCTGGTGCAAGAAGCGTTGTTGGCCCCGATCGATGGAGTCCAAACCATCGGCCGCCAGACCTTCCTCGACCAACTCGACAGCCACGAGCCGGCCGCCCCGGAATGGGGTTTCGACGGCGAGGACACCGCCATCTTGTTGTTCACCAGCGGCACGACCGGCGAGCCGAAAGCGGCCGTGCTCCGCCAGAAACACCTGGTGTCCTACATCCTGACCTCGGTCGAGTTCATGGGCGCGGGCGAGGACGAAGCGACCCTGGTCAGCGTGCCGCCTTACCACGTCGCCGGCATCGCGGCGATGCTCAGCTCGATCTACGCCGGCCGGCGCAT
>JABDJW010000346.1 GCA_013002375.1 Acidimicrobiales bacterium
TAGCAACACCCACATCAACGCCGACTTCGCGTCCCCGGTCACCGGCCCGAATTCGACGACCACGCCCAACCAGGCGGGCACAGCCATCGATATGGCCCAACTCGAGAGCAACCGAGACCTCTGGCTCAGCCTCGAGATCCAGTGCTACACGGCAGAGCTTGAGCTCAACCGCGCCCCCGAAGTCGCAGGCGACTGGACGTTTGTGATTCGCGACGGCTGGATCGTCGAACCCGATCCGGATCCCACGTTCGGCGAGGCCGGGATGACCGAGTTCTTCGCCCATATCGACGATGGGCTCAGGATGGGCGAATTCGTCACCGCTTCGTTCGACCCCACATACGGCTATCCGATGACGTTTGTCATCGGCATGCCGGATCCCAACACACCCGACGGAACATTCAGCGGCGGTGTCCTCGCCTTCGAGCCGGACATCTGCTGATTCGGGTTGGGGTCTGACCCCAGTTACACCAGTTACAACACCCAGGGCCGATGGTCGCCGCTGCGCCACGCCGGCTCCGGTGCCGCGTGCGCCAACCCCACCAACCAACGCCTGGTGTCAGCGGGATCGATGACATCGTCGATCTCGAAGTAGGACGCCATCGAAAGGCCGCGGCCCCGTTCGTACATGGCGGCCAGCCGTTCCTGGTAGACCACCTCTCGTTCGGCATGGTCGGTGATGGCGTCGAGTTCCTTGCGGAAACCCAGCCGAACCGCGCCCTCGAGGTTCATGCCCCCGAACTCGCTGGTCGGCCAGCCGATGGTGAAGTCGTTGGCCTTGAAGCCCCCGGCCGCCATGGCCTGCGCCCCGAGCCCGTAGCCCTTGCGAACCACCACCGTGCCGACCGGCACCGAGGTGTTGGCGCCCACGACGAACATCCGAGAGGCTCGCCGCACGGTCGCTTCCCGCTCGGCCTCGGGGCCGACCATGATGCCCGGCGTGTCGCACAACACCGCGATGGGAAGCCCGTAGGCATCGCACAGCTGCATGAAGCGCGCCGCCTTGTCGGCACCGACGCCGTCGATCGCGCCGCCCAGGTGGTGGGGGTTGTTGGCCAAGAGACCCATCGCCACCCCCTCGACCCGAATCAGTGCGGTGACCATGCCGTCGCCGAAATCAGGACGCAGCTCCAACACCGAGTCGGTGTCGGCGACGACGTCGATGATGCGCCGGATGTCATGGCTACGAACCCGATTCTCCGGTACCAGCGTGCGCAACTCGCGTTGATCGGCACATGACCACTCGGCGACCGGGCCCTGGAAGTACGACAGGTACCGCTTCGCCATCGCGGTCGCGGCCGCTTCATCCGCGACCCGGATGTCGACGACCCCGCTGGCCACTTGATCGTCGATCGGCCCGATGTCGGTCGGTGCCACCACACCGAGGCCACCACCTTCGATCATCGCCGGCCCGCCCCCGCCGAGGTTGGAATCCTCGGTTGCGATGATCACGTCGCACAATCCGGCCAGAACCGCATTGCCGGCGAAGCAATAGCCGGCGACGACCGCGACGGTGGGGGCCCGCCCGCTCATCTGCGCCAACAAGCCGAAGGTCGGCACGTCGAGCCCGGCCACCGCCGGCACGTCGACATCGCCGGGCCGCCCGCCGCCACCTTCGGCATACAGCACCGTCGGAAGCCGACGTTCGAGCGCCAACCGAAGGAGCCGGTCCTTCTTCTGATGGGTGCGGTACCCCTGGGTGCCGGCCAGCACCGTGTAGTCGTAGATCATCACGGCACTGGCAGCCGCATCCGCACCACATTCTGCGGCGTTGATCGTGCCCAGGCCGCAGATGATGCCATCGGTCGATGTCTTGGCGATGAGGTCTTCTGCCGCGCGGCGCCGGCTCTGGGCCGCCACCGCCAACCCGCCGTATTCGAGAAACGAACCCTCGTCGACGAGATCGGCCAGGTTCTCCCGAGCCGTGCGGCGATCCCGTTTGCGACGCGCCGTCACCGCATCGGTCCGCCGAGCGTCTTCCAGCCGCGCATGGCGATCGAGAACCTCGGCGGTGTCGCTCCGAACCTCTTCGAGATCCAGCCGCGGAGTGGTCGCCGCCGCCGTCGCCTCCGCATCACCGGGTTCGAGCTCCGCCAGGATCTGGCCTTTGGTCACGGTGTCACCGACCTTGACAGCCACCGAGCGAACTCGGCCTGCTTCGCCGGCCGCCACGACGTGCTCCATTTTCATCGACTCGAGCACGACCACCGTTGCCCCGGCACCCACCGCGTCACCCACGGCCGCGACGACGACAACCGTGCCCGGCATCGGCGAGATGACGTCGGGCATTGACGCTCGTCAGTCCTCGGTCGGCTTGGGCGCAGGCTTACGGGAGTCCTCGGCGTAGGCCGCGACGACC
>JABDJW010000322.1 GCA_013002375.1 Acidimicrobiales bacterium
CCGGCCAGCTGCGCGGATCGGTCGACACCTGGACACGCGAGCGCGACCTGCTGGCCGACTGGCTCCGTTCCGAAGCACAACCCGATGGCTGGTTCGTGCAGGCGGCCGGTCGATCGGTGGCCGATGCTGCGACGTTGCTGGTGCCCGCGCTCGGTTTCCTGCCGGTCGCCGACCCGTCGGTCCAGCGGACGATGGAGGTCGTGGCCCGCGACCTCGGCAACGGCCCCCTGCTGCACCGCTATCGAGACCCCGATGGGCTGGCCGGCGAGGAAGGTTCGTTCCTGCTCTGTTCGTTCTGGTTGCTCGATTGCCTCATCCACTCCGGCCGGCTCGACGAAGCCGACGCGATGGTCGATGCCCTGCTCGATCTGTCGAACGACGTCGGCGTGTTCTCCGAGATGGTCGACCCGGCGAACGGCGTCGCGCTCGGCAATACACCGCAAGCCTTCACCCACATGGCCGTCGTCACGTCGTGCGACGCATTGACCGCAGCCCGACAGGGAAAGCTCCCGCCGCCCGACACCGCCTTCTCGTTCGCCGAAGCTGCGCTCGCCCGGCGCGCCTGAACCCGCCGGCCTCAGTCGAGGACGGTGAAGGTGAGTCCGGCGTGCTCGATCAACCGCTCGATCAGATGATCTCCGAACGCAGTGGCCGGCGTGTGGAACCCGCCGGGTACGGCTTCGCGGTCGAGGTCGAGGAACGCCGCCGCAGCCTCGCTGAACATCTTGGCCGTCGAGCCATAGCCGGGGTCGCGGTCGCCGGTGACCTTGGTGACGATCCTGTCGCCCGACGCGGTCTCGCCGAAGAAACGCAGATCGAAGAAGCCGGCTTCCTGCGTCTTCGGTGACGGACCGGTTCCCGGCTTGGGGAGCACCCGGTACAGCGCCTTGCGAATCGGGCCGACCGCCGCCGCGCCCATGAACGCCCCCATGCCGCCGGTGATCCCCGACGCCTTGACCGCGCCGAGCGGACCATCGCCCATGAGGATCGCCTCGTCGTAGAGGAAGTCGTCGCCCCACGGCCGCCCCAACAGGGCGTGGCTGCGGTGCACGATGCGGGTGTTGATCGACGCCATGACGAAGGGGGCCACCCATTCGCCGGACGCGTCGTCGCGCTGGGGCAGGGTGACCTCGGGTTGTTCGACGCCACTTCGCAGGTCGGCCGGAGCAAGGGCGTAGGGATTGGCCATCACCTTCCGCAACGTGGGATCGGCGGCGACCTCCTCCATCACGTTCATCATGCTGGCGATCGTGCCGCCGCTCGCGCCCCCTCTCGACCCCTTGACCCGCATGGCGATCCACCGGCAGTGGTCGCCGAATCGATCGATGGCCTGCTGCTGGGTGAACCACACGCCGAGATCGGAGGGAATCGAATCGAACCCGCACGAGTGCACGATGCGGGCGCCGCTGGCCACCGCAGCCTCGTGGTGGGCATCGATCATGCGCTGCATCCACTGGGGTTCGCCGGAGAGGTCGCAGTAGTCGGTGCCGGCGGTGGCCGCGGCGGCGACCAACTCGGAGCCGTACAACGCGTAGGGCCCGACCGTTGACGCCACCACCCGGGTGCGCTCGACCAGGCCGGCCATCGAATCGGCATCGGCGGCATCGGCCACGATGCGCTCGACGTCGGCTCCGGTCGCCGCCGCCACCTCGGCCAGTTTGGCTTCGTTGCGACCGGCGATCGCCCACCGAAGCGGGCCATCGGTGCCGTGGCGGTCGACCAGATACCGGCAGATGATCTGCCCGACGAAACTGGTGGCCCCGAAGACGACGAGATCGAACGGTCGGTCGGCATGAGGTGTCATGCCCCGACCCTAGGCGCGCCCGGCTACGACCACTTGCTGGGCCGCCATCAATCGTGGTTGGGTGGATCTCGCATCACACCCGGCTGAGGAGACCCGATGGGATTCAAGGGAAGCGAGACCTACCCGGCCAAGCCCAAAAAGGTCTTCGCCATGCTGTCCGACCCCGACGTCATCACCGCCCGCTTCGAGGCGGCCGGCGACAAAGACGTCGAGATCATCCGGTGCGAGCCCGACGGCGACGGCTTCATCATCCAGAGCAAGCGCACCGTCACGATCGACCTGCCCGGCTTCGCCAAGAAGGCCCTCTCCCCCACCAACCGTATGACCCAGACCGAACGCTGGAGCGCTCCCGACGACGACGGCGGCCGCACCGCCACGTTCACCATCGAGGTGCCCGGTACGCCCGTTCGAACCGAAGGAACCTACGAGCTCCGTCGCTCGGGCAAGAAGACCGTCCACTCGGTCACGGGCGACCTGGAGATCAAGATCCCGATCATCGGCAAGAAGCTCGGCTCGTTCCTGTCGGGCACGATCAAAAAGGCCGTCGCCGACGACCTGGCCTTCAACAAGAAGCAGTTCGACTAGCCCGCTCAGTCGGTGGAGCGCAGCAGGCGGCCGGCCAGGGCGCCGGTGTGCTCGCCCGATTCCATGAAGGGCTCGCCGTTCACGATCGTGTGATCGATGCCGGTCGCCTTCTGCACGAAACGGGGTGAATCGCCCGGGAAGTCGTGCACGATCTCGGGCAGTGGCAGCCACAGCGCATCGATGTCGATGATGTTCAGATCGGCGAACGAACCCGGGGTCAAGGTGCCGCGGTCCTTGAACCCGATCAGCCCGGCCGTGTCGCCGCTGACCCGCCGAACGCCGTCTTCGAGGGTGATCGCCCCCTTGTCGCGCACCCAGTGAGCCAGGAAGAACGTGGCCTGGCTGGCATCCATGATCTGGGTTGCGTGGGCACCGGCATCGGCCAAACCCATGACGGTGACCTCGGATTGCAGGAGCTCGCCGATGGCGTCGAAATCCTCGTTGAGCACCGGCCAATTCACGACCGCCCGACCGTCGCTCTGGTCGAGCACGTCGATGTAGGTCTCGATCGGCGACACACCGCGAGCCCGCCCGATGGCGGCCACCGAATCGCCGTCGCCGTACTCGTACCGGGCACCCGCAGCCGGCTCCATCACGAACATGCGCTCGTAGAGGTCGGCCGGTTGGGATGCACCCTCGCTGATGAGCGCAGCTCGGATCTCGGGGTCGCGCAGCGCGGCGAGGCGCCCGGCCAGATCCATGTCGAGCAACGGTGCGTAGGCGGGCAGCGAATCGAGGAGCGTGTTGGCGGCCAGGCTGAACAACACCCCGATGCTGCGGGGCGTGGTCTGGGGCCGTAGTTGAGATCCGTTGGCATTGGCCTGGGCCGAGAGCTCGAGCACCCGGCGGTAGTGATCGCCGAGCGACTTCATCTGCATCAGGTTGAAGGTGAAGGGCCGACCGGTGCGGCGGCTGAGCTCGGCGATCCAGGCCATCTCGTCGTCGACCCGGCTGGTCGAGCCGTCCTCCTCGTTGTAGCGGGGTGCGCATTCGAGGATGCCCCGCCCCAGCCGGCCGAGCGGTTCGGCGATGGCCATGAACTCGTCGGGGTTCGACCACGTGCCCGGCACATGGCGTCCGTCGGGCACCCGATGGGTCAGGCTGCGCGAGATCGAGTAGCCGATGGCGCCCGCCTCGATCGCTTCTTCGACGAGTGCGGCCATGGCCGCGAGCTGCTCGGGCGTCGCTTCGAAATCGCGTTCGCAGGCCGCATCGCCGGCCACGTAGGTGCGCACCGCGACATCGCCCACCAACCCGCCGGCATTGATGCCCTTGGGCATGGCATCGACGACGTCGAGGTACTGGCCGTAGGTCTCCCAGTTCCAGTCGAGTCCTTCGAGAATGGCCGACGCGGGAATGTCCTCGACCGATTCCATCATGTGGGCCAGGATCGGCGCCTCACCCTGCTTGAGCGGTGCGAACGTCATGCCGCAGTTGCCCATCAGCACCGAGGTGACCCCGTGCCAGCACGACGACGACATCAGGGGATCCCACCCCACCTGGGCGTCGAGGTGCGAGTGCAGGTCGACGAACCCGGGCGTGACGATGCGATCGGTGGCGTCGATGATGCGGCCCGCGCCCGCCTGGTCGACATCGCCCACCGCGGTGATGCGATCGCCGTCTATCGCGATGTCGGCGGCGCGGCGAGGGGCACCGGTGCCGTCGACCACGGTGCCGTTGGTGATGATCAGATCGTGACTCATGTCGACACCCTACGATGTGAGCTGCGATTGGACCTGAAGGACCTCGAGGTAGCAAGTCAATGTGTAAACGAATCACCTGCTCGACCTGCGGCAAGCCGTCATGGGCCGGCTGCGGCGCCCACGTCGAACAGGTGTTGGGCGACGTTGCCCCTGAGGACCGCTGCTCCTGCGATGGCGGAGCAACCAAGCCCGGCCTCCTCGATCGCCTGCTGGGGCGATAGTTGGTGGCCCAGTACCTTAGTGAATCCATCAGGTCAGGAGACGGCCTACCCCTCAACGTCAGCTTCGAGTCGGAATGGCAGAGGGTCGGCGCCGAGTGGATCATTCAGCACATCGCGAACGAACAGTCTGGGGCGCTGGATCTCCAATCCTTCCCCGTCTCATGGCCACTGGAGCTCGCCACCACCGACCGCGGCTACGAGGTCATCGACTTTCGTCCAGACGGCAGTGCCGCTGATTCCGCCGCCAAGTCAACGAGCATTACCGCACAGCAGCTCGTTGAATGCTCTCGGCAGGCCGAATCGCCACGAATCCCCTCCGCATTCTCAACAGCCGCCGTGTCGCCCGGGTTGTATGAACAAGGCCGCTTCGAGGGCGTGCGATACGTCTCACCTGAGCCGATGTCAGGCTGGGTGTTCACTGCAAATGGCTTCTCCGGTGCAGTCGAGGAGTATCTCCACGAACACTTGTGGCACCTCGTCGAGGCCTTTCCCGAAGTCGCACGATTCCTCGGTCTGCCAGCTGGCTACTGGTTCGACACTGCAGCAATGTCTGCTCAGTTCGATCCGGAACTCCTGATCACCTAGGCGACCCGCCGGACAGGAAAGGCTCAGGCGTTGGCGCCCGGCCAACCGCCGGCCTTGGCCACGAGGCCGGGCGTGGGGTGCTGGAGTTGTTCCTCGAGCCACCCGGTCGTGGCGATCAGGGCATCGAGATCGAGCCCGGCGTCGAAGCCCATTTCCTCGACCATGTACACCACGTCCTCGGTAGGCACGTTGCCCGTCGCCCGGGGCGCGAAGGGGCAGCCGCCGACGCCGCCCAGGCTCGAATCGAAGGTGCGCACGCCACCGTCGATCGCGGCCGCGATGTTGGCCAGCGCGGTGTTTCGGGTGTTGTGGAAATGAGCTCGCAGCTGCGGGCCACCGGTCCCCAGGCGGTCGGCGACCGAGGCAAAGAGTGCGGCCACGCCGGTCGGCACGGCCACGCCGATGGTGTCCGCGAGGGCGACCTCGACCGGCCCCGGCTCGGCCAGCTGCTCGGCCAGATCCACGACCACGCCGGGGTCGACCCGCCCTTCGAACGGGCACCCGAACGCCGCCGCGATGATGACCGACGTTCGAAGATCGGCGGCCTGGGCCGCCTCGCACACCTGGCGCCACCGCTCGACCGATTCGGCGATCGAGGCGTTCTGGTTCTTCTGCGAGAACGTCTCCGAGGCCACGACCACCCCGGTGACCTCGTCGGCGCCCGCCGCGACGGCTCGCTCGACGCCGCGGGTGTTGAAGGCCAGCGCGCTGTAACTCACACCGTCGGGGCGAGGCACGCCGGCCATGACGGCATCGCCGTCAGCCATCTTGGGCACCGCCGCGGGGCTGACGAAACTGGCCGCCTCGATCCGGGTATGGCCGGCGGCCGACAACCGCTCGACGAGCTCGATCTTCTGAGCCGTGGTGAGATCGGCCGGGTCGGCCTGGAGGCCGTCGCGAGGCGCAACTTCGACGATCTGTATCGATTCGGCCATGTGTCCGTCGAGCATACTGCGGGGTATCTTCGCGGCCTCGAGCGCCACGAGCGTGGTTCCATCATCGATGGGCGCACCGAGTTGTCGCGGTCTAGCGTGGTGGCCCCATGACCGCGTCACTCTCCCAAAGCCACACCACCTCGACGAACGGCTCCTTGCGGGTGGTCGTCACCGGAGGTCCCGGCGGAGGGAAGACCACGGCCGCCGACCTGTTCCGGCGAGAGATCGGCGAGCGCGTCATCGTCGTGCCGGAAGCGGCCACGCTGCTGTTTTCGGGCGGCTTTCCCCGCCCCGACGAGCCAGAGGCAGCCCGCAGCGCCCAGACCGCCATCTACCACGTACAGCGGAACCTGGAGAACATCCAGTCGGCCCGCTATCCCAACCGACTGCAGGTGTGCGACCGCGGCACCGTCGACAGCGGCGCTTACTGGCCGGACGGTCCGGACGGTCCGGATGGCTTCTTCGAAATGGTCGGCTCGAGTCTCGAGGCCGAGCTCAGCCGCTACGACGCGGTGATCTTCTTCGAGTCGGCCGCCTGCGGAGGCCTGGGCTTCGAGAGCGAGAACCGATTTCGCACGGAATCCCAGGAGCAAGCCGCTGAGCTCGATCACAAGCTGCGCTCCCTCTGGCGCAATCACCCGCGCTTCATGCTGATCCCCCACACGACGTCTTTCTTCCGGAAGATGACCATGGCCCTCGGCTTGCTCGAGAGCGAGGTCGCCCAGCTCCGAGTACCACCGCCCGGCTGATGGAGTCCTGGGAAACAATCGCCCGCGAGTCGATTCGCGACCTCGTCGCTCGGTACAACGCGAATGGCGACACCGCCCGGTTCGAGCAAGTGCTCGAGCTGTTCGCCGACGACGCGGTGATGGTGCTGCCCGATGGCACCTATTCGGGCAAGGACGAGATCATGACCATCTTCACCGGCACCCGCGACAACCTCGGCCGCGATGACGCTGAAACGACCGCTCCGCCGCCGTACATCCGCCACCACACCAGCACCCACCAGATCGACCTCGTCGACGATCACACGGCGAAGGGCCGCTGCTACTACCAGGTGCTGACGCCGGTGGGTCTCGATCACTGGGGCCGCTACGTCGACACCTATCGGGTGGTCGACGGCCGCTGGCGGTTCGCCGAGCGCCGAGTCACCGTCGACGGCCGCAACCCCGATTCACTGTTTCCGGAGACGAACTGATGCGGGCCGGCGCCCCCGAGGCCATTCTTATTACGGGTAGGCCTCACTTCGAGTAAGGCGCCCTACCAGCTGGCCGCGATGTACTGGGTCTCGCAGAACTCGTAGATTCCCTCGCTGGCGCCTTCACGACCGAGGCCCGATTGTTTCATGCCGCCGAACGGGGCGGCGGGGTCCGACATTGCCCCCCGGTTGATGCCGACGATGCCTGATTCGAGCCGTTCGGCCGTACGCATGGCCCGGGCCAGGTCGGCCGAGTACACGTACGCGGCCAGACCCATTTCGGTGTCGTTGGCGTTGTCGATCATCGTGTCGTGATCGTCGAAGGGAATGACTGGCGCGACCGGCCCGAAGATCTCGTGGCGGGTGATGCCGGCCCCGGGCGCGACGCCGCCCAACACGGTCGGTTCGTAGAAGAACCCTGGACCGTCGATCGCCGAACCGCCCAGCGCCACCTCGGCCCCATCACCGACCGCAGCTCCGACCAGACCGCTGATCGATTCGATGGCGGCGGGGTTGATCATCGGCCCGCACGTCACGCCATCGTCGAAGCCGCTGCCGACCCGCACCTCGCTCATGGCGTTGGCGAGCTTGGCGGTGAACTCGGCCGCGACGGCCCGCGCGGCGAAGAATCGGTTCGCGGCCGTGCACGTCTCGGCCGAGTGACGCATCTTGGCCACCATCGCCCCCTCGACCGCGGCATCGAGATCGGCATCGGCGAACACGATGAAGGGCGCGTTGCCGCCGAGCTCCATCGCCACCTTGAGCACCCGATCGGCGCAGCGCTTCAACAGGAGTTTGCCCACCGCGGTCGATCCGGTGAACGAGACCATGCGGGTGGCTCGATGTTCGGTGGCGGCTTCGAACCAGGCGGCCGAATCGGCGGTCGGTACCACGTTGATCACGCCATCGGGCACGCCGGCTTGCTGCAACAGGTCGGCCACCCGCAGCGCCGTCAGGGGCGTCTCGGCCGGCGGCTTGACGACCGCAGCATTGCCCGCGGCAAGGGCCGGCGCGACCTTGCGGGTGATCATGGCCGCCGGAAAGTTCCAGGGCGTGACCATCACGACGACACCGACCGGCGGATGCCGCACGATGATCTTGTTGTTACCCGACGGTGCCGTACCCATCGACCCGTGGATGCGGACCGCTTCCTCACTGTTCCACCGGAAGAATTCGGCCGCGTAGGCAACCTCGCCCCGAGCATCGGCCAGCGGCTTGCCATGCTCGCCGGTGATCAGCTCGGCCAGCTCATCCTGGTGATCGAGGAGGGTGCTCCAGCACGCTCGCAGCACCTCGGCCCGCTCGCGCGGCGCGGTTGCCGCCCATCCCGGCTGCGCGGCGGCCGCCGCATCGACCGCCGCGGTGGCGTCAGCCGGCGTGCCCGCGGCAACCGTGGTGATCTCGTCGCTGGTTGCCGGGTCGGCGACGGAGATGCGCTCGCCGTCGGCGCCGTCACGCCACTGCCCACCGATCAGAATCTGCTCGCTCATGATGCCAAGACTAGGTTGCAGCCGGGCCGAAGGATCGCCATGGACATGCCCTACCGCCGGCCAATCCCAGAATTGACCCGCCGATAGGTAATCTCGGGGGAGACACATCCACGAGGAGCCATTCGTGTCAGATCCTTCGAACGACGATTCCATCAACACCGAGGCCCGCGCTGCGTGGCAAGACGCCTACGACCAGGCCGAGCTGCGCGACGTTCCCTTCGAGACGATGTCGGGCGTGCCGGTCGACGCGGTCTACGGCGACGCCCCCTACCCCGGGCAGTACCCGTTCACCCGAGGGATCCACGCATCGATGTACCGGTCGCGGCTGTGGACCATGCGGATGTTCGCCGGGTTCGGCACGGCCGAGGACACCAACGGCCGGTTCAAGGAGTTGCTGGCCGCAGGGGGCACCGGCCTGTCGACCGCGTTCGACATGCCGACCCTGATGGGTCGCGACAGCGACAGCCCGTGGGCGCTCGGCGAAGTAGGCCGGGCCGGCGTCGCCGTCGACACCCTGGCCGACATGGAGGATCTCTTCGCCGACATCCACCTCGATCAGGTCTCGACCTCGATGACGATCAACGGCCCCGCCGCGACACTGCTGGCCATGTACGTGGCCGTGGCCGAGAAGACGGGCGTCGAACGATCAGCGCTGGCCGGCACCATTCAGAACGACATCCTGAAGGAGTACCAGGCGCAGAAGGAATACATCTATCCGCCCCGGCCGTCGATGCGCATCGTCACCGACATGGTGAAGTTCACGACCGCCGAGATGCCGCAATGGAACCCGATCTCGATCTCGGGGTACCACATCCGCGAGGCGGGCTCGACCGCGGCCCAAGAACTCGCCTTCACTTTGGCCAACGGGTTCGCCTACGTCGAGGCTGCCATCGCCGAGGGCCAGGATGTGAACGAGTTCGGGCGGCGGCTGTCGTTCTTCTTCAACAGCCACAGCGACTTCTTCGAGGAGATCGGGAAGTTCCGGGCCGCCCGTCGCATCTGGGCCCGCTGGATGAAAGAGCGCTACGGCGCCACCGAGGAACGGGCCATGTTGTGCCGCTTCCACACCCAGACCGCCGGCGTGTCACTCACCGCGCAGCAACCGGAGATCAACATCGCCCGGGTCGCGACCCAAGCCCTCGCCGCCGCGCTGGGCGGCACCCAGAGCCTGCACACCGACAGCTACGACGAAGCACTCGCCCTCCCGACCGACAAAGCGGCCCGCATTGCGTTGCGCACCCAACAGATCGTCGCCCACGAGACCGGCGTTGCCCACATCGCCGACCCCTTGGGTGGCGCGCCGTTCGTCGAGTGGATGAC
>JABDJW010000347.1 GCA_013002375.1 Acidimicrobiales bacterium
TGGTGGCGCAAGATCATCGACGTCAACCTCACCGGCCACTTCCTGGTGTCCCATCCGATCGCCCGCATCATGGCCAAGCAGGGTGGTGGCGCCATCATCAACATGAGCTCAGGTGGTGCCACGAGGGCTCATCGGGCCTTCACCGCCTACGACGCGACCAAGGGCGGCATCGAGGCGCTGACCCGGGCGATGGCACTCGATCTCGGTCCCTACAACATCCGGGTCAACGCGCTGATGCCGGGCTCGATCGACACGAGCGGTCTGAGCCTCGACGACCGGAAGCTACGCGGTGAAAACGTGCCGCTGGGGCGCATCGGCGAGCCGATCGACATGACCGGTGCCGCGCTGTTCCTGGCGTCGGACGATGCCGCCTACATCACCGGTGATGTCATTCGCGTCGACGGCGGCATGCTGGCGCAGCAGCGTTCGGCCACCGTCGACATCATGCCGCCCAGCGGATTCCCCAAGGTCGAGGATCTGTAGCGATGGGCCGGGTGCGGATCGGCGCCGACGTCGGCGGTACGTTCACCGACATCGTCATCGAACTGGCCGACGGCTCGTTCGGGTCGACGAAAGTGCTCACCACCCACGATGGTCCCGAGCAAGGCATCCTGCGCGGTATCGAGGCGGTCGCGGCCGAGCACGGCGTGGTGATGTCCGATGTCGAGCAGATCATCCATGGCACGACCCTGGCCACCAACGCGCTGATCGAACGTCGCGGTGCCCGGACCGCGTTCGTGACGACGCAGGGCTTTCGCGATGTGATCGAGACCCGGACCGAAGGGCGGTTCGAGCAATACGACCTGAACATCGTGCTGCCGTCCCCCCTGGTCGAGCGCCAGCACCGGTTCGTGGTCCCGGAGCGGTTGAACGCGCGGGGTGAGGTCCTGGTGCCGTTCGACGATGCGGCGGCTCACGCCATCGTGGAAACGATCGCCGAGCGGGACTACGAGTCGGTCGCGATCGGCTTCCTCCACAGCTATCGAAATGCCGCCCACGAACAGCGGTTCCGCGAGCTGCTCCGGACCCGCCTCCCCCACCTCGCGGTGTCGATCAGCGCCGAGGTCTCGCCGCAGATGCGCGAGTACGAGCGATTCAACACGGTGTGCGCGAACGCCTACGTGCAGCCGCTCATGGCGTCGTACCTCGGGCGGTTGCAGGACGAACTGCGGGCGCGCGGCGCAACGGGTCCGCTGTTCCTCATGCACTCCGGCGGCGGGTTGGTCAGCGTCGAGACCGCTTCGGCCTTTCCGGTTCGGCTGGTCGAGTCCGGCCCGGCCGGCGGGGCCATCTTCGCGGCCGACTTGGCCGCTCGCTACGGCCGCGACCGGGTGCTCAGCTACGACATGGGTGGGACGACGGCCAAGATCGCCCTGATCGAGGATTACACGCCGCATACCGCCAAGTCGTTCGAGGTGGCGCGGACCACGCGGTTCAAGAAGGGCAGCGGCATGCCCATCTCGATCCCGGTCATCGAGATGATCGAGATCGGTGCCGGCGGCGGCTCGATCGCCAGCGTCGATGGGCTCGGGCAGATTCGCATCGGTCCCCACAGCGCCGGGTCCGAGCCGGGCCCGGCCGCGTATGATCTCGGCGGCAGCGCGCCCACCGTCACCGACGCCAACCTGCAGCTCGGTCGACTGCATCCCAGCACGTACGGTGCCGAGAACATCACGCTCTCACCGGACCGGGCGTCGGCTGCCATCCGCGAAGGCGTCGGTCACCGTCTCGGCATGGACGACGACACCGCGGCGGTCGGTATCGCCGAGGTCGTGGACGAGAACATGACCAATGCAGCCCGGGTCCACGCGGTGGAGAACGGACGCGACCTGAGCGGTTTTGCCATGATCGCCTTTGGCGGAGGCGCGCCGCTGCATGCGTCGCGCCTGATCGACAAGCTCGGCCTCGACGAGCTCTACGTGCCTCCGGGCGCCGGCGTCGGTTCGGCGATCGGGTTCCTTCGAGCCCCGTTCGCCTATGAAGCGGTGCGCAGCTTCTACACCCGCCTCGACGATTTCGATGTCGAAGGGGTCAATGCGTTGCTCGTCGATCTGGCTGACGAAGCCGAGACCTTCGTGCGCCAAGGCACCGATGCCGAACTCGTGATCGAGCGGCAGGTCTCGATGCGGTACAAGGGGCAGGGTTGGGAGATCCCGGTCCGGTTGGGCGCGATGGCCTTCGATGTCATGTCGGCGGAAGCACTGGCCAACGAATTCACCAAGGCCTATGAGGCGTTCTTCGGCCGGGCCATCGACGACCTCGCCATCGAAGCGGTCAGTTGGTCGGTTCGGGCCGCCTCGGTGCAGGACCGACCGCAGCCCCTCGAACCGGTCGAGCCACGGCCGGCGGCACCCCCGGAGGTGCACCGCCCGGTCTATGACCCATTGGCGCAAAGCCACATCGATGCGGCAATTGTCGAGCGAGTGACCCTTGGCCGCGGCGACACCGTGGCCGGACCGGCCGTGATCGTCGAACCGCAGACCACAACGGTGCTCGGTTCGCATCACCAGGCCGTGGTGTTGGCCGACGGCAGCATACGGATCACCAGAGTGGCGACATGAGTGCGGCGCAGGAAGTTCACTTCCAGATCATGTGGAATCGCCTGATCTCCATTCTGGAAGAGCAGGCGATGACCCTCATTCGCACCGCGTTCAGCACGTCGGTGCGCGAGGCCGGAGATCTTTCCGCCGGCGTTTTCGACCGGCAGGGCCGCATGGTGGCCCAGGCGGTGACCGGCACGCCCGGTCACGTCAACACGATGGCTGCGGCCGTGCCCCACTTCATCGAGGACATCGGGCCCGAGCGCATCTACCCCGGCGACGTGTACCTCACCAACGACCCGTGGAAGGGAACCGGTCATCTGCACGACATCACCGTCGTCACCCCGGTCTTCGTCGACGATGCGCTGATCGGCTTCTTCGCCAGTACCGCACACGTGGTCGACATCGGCGGCCGTGGCTACGGGCCCGATGGCCACGAGATCTACGAGGAAGGCATCCGCATCCCGATCATGAAGTGGGTCGAGCGGGGCGAGCTCAACGGTGACCTCGTCACCATCATCGCCAACAACGTGCGCGAGCAGGATCAAGTCCTCGGCGACATTCACGGCTTGGCCGCCTCGAACGAGACCGGCCGGCGTCGCTTGCTCGAGACCCTGGCCGAGTTCGGCGTGCCCGACCTCCAACAGTTGGCCGACTTCATCTTCGACCGCACCCGCGCCGCCACCCTGGCCGCACTCGAGCCGGTCGAGAACGGGGCGTACCGCAACGAGATGTGGGTCGACGGCTACGACCAGACGCTTTCGCTGGTCGTCACCCTCACCGTTACCGATGACGGGATGCACGCCGACTTCGCCGGTACCTCGCCGATCAGCGACTTCGGCATCAATGTGCCGCTCACCTATGCCCAGGCCTACTTCACCTACGGCATGTTGGTGGCGCTCGCACCCGAGTTGCCCAACAACTACGCATCGCTGTTTCCGTTCACCGTGAGCGCACCGCCCGGCGTCATTCTCAACGCCGAGGATCCCGCCCCGGTATCGGTCCGTCACGTCATCGGCCACTTCGTCACCGACCTCTGCCTCGGTGCCATCGCGCCGGCGCTGCCCCATGTCGTGCCGGCCGAAGGGGCGGGAGCCCTGTGGAACTTCCAGGCCAGTGCCCGGGGTGCACGAGCCGAGGATCACCTGCCGCCGGTCGAGATTCTGATGTTCAACAGCGGGGGCACGGGCGCGCGTCCCACGCTCGACGGGCTCACCGCCACCGCCTTTCCGTCGGGTGTCATGACCATGAGTGCCGAGGCCACCGAGCAGGTGGGCCCGGTGGTGATCTGGCGCAAGGAGATCCGCGAGAACAGCGGCGGCGCCGGACGGTTCCGCGGTGGGCTGGGCCAGATCATCGAGATCGGGCCCACCGACGGCTACCAGCT
>JABDJW010000348.1 GCA_013002375.1 Acidimicrobiales bacterium
GGGTGGCGATGCGCTCGAGGCCGAACTCTTCTTGCGCCCGCTTCCGAGCCAGGATCGGCAGATGATCGAACTCGTGGCTCGCCGACTGCAGGTGCACAGCCTCGGTGGCCGCAGTGGCGGGATCGGAGAAGTAGCGGCCGGCGTCGCCCAGCGCCTCACGGTTGAAGGGGGTGTCGAGCGCACAGATGTGGGCGCCGACTCCCATCGCTTCGATCAGCGAAGGGTTGATACCGCCCACCGAGTGTCCATGGAAGTAGACTGCGGCATTGGCCAAGATTGCGCCGAAGTCCCTGCGGTCGTGGACATGGCCCAGGAACCGAACCCGGCTGTCGCGGGTGGCGCATTCCTGCACCGCACGGGTCACCGGGCTGTCGTAGTTCGCGGTTCCGAGGACCACGATGTCACGATCGAGGGTCGTGCGGCAGTACGACTCGACGATCTTGTCGACGTTGTTCTCCGGCACGAGGCGACCGCCGGTGACGACGTAGCGGCCGGGTTCGAGGTCGTACTTGGCCAGTCGATCGGCTGCTTTCTGGTTCTCGAGTTCGGCCGGTGTGAGAAGTTCGGTCCAGCAGTACGGGATGACTTCGGACTCGGCGTTGAACTGGTCGCGGTACACGTGCTGCATGGCATGGCAGTCGGTGACCAAGGTGTCGGCGCAACGCTTCGAGATCCGCGCGCTGGCTCGGAAGACCCGGCGGCCGACGGCGCCCCACTTCCCGCGCAGCCATTCCTGGCCATCCACGTTGAGCACGGTCGGGGTGCCGGTGGCCCGCAGCGCCGCCATCATCGGGGCATTGGCCACATTGAACGCCAGGACGACATCGAATCGGTGCTTGGTGATCGCGGCCACCGTGGCCGACCAGCCGTGCGAGATGGTGTCGAGTTGCTTGGTGGAAATCGAAGGGACGCGCAGGCGCTTGACCCCTTTGTAGTCCGAGCCGGCGTGCTCGTGATCGCGCACGAACAACGTGACATCGTGGCCGCGCCGCGTGAGTTCAGGCAGCAGGACCGTGGCGAATGTTTCGTAGCCGGAGTACGTCGATGGAATCGTTCGGATTCCAAAGACCCCGATACGCAGGGGCGCGGCGGTTTCGGTCATCGGGTGGGGACGGGGCGGTGCACACGGCGAAGATTCGCCGCGATCGTTGCATTTTCAAGCACGACTTTCGCCCCTTGACCCTCTTGCAGTACTTCGGACATCGACACATGAAATGATAGAGCCCGATTTCATGAACCGTCTAGCTCGACTTTTTCACGCAGGGTGGTCAGCCGCTCCCGCTCCGCCATCGGCAGCCGTGCGGCTGGCGCTCGCCGCGCTCGTGGCCGTCGCCGGCTTGGTGTTCGCAGCCGGGGAAGCCTCGACACAACCGGATGCGGCCGAATCGGCCGATCTCGGCATGCCCTTCGACGGCCGGTGGGCCAATGAGTTCGGCACCACACCCGATCGGCACGCTCGCCGCTCCGACCAGAACTGGACCATGGATGTCTTCGCGCCGGACACCCCGGTCGCAGTGCGAGTCGGCAACGCGACCGGCGAGGTCGAGATCGAGGTCGATCGGGTCGAGCTCGACACGACATGCCAGTCGACGGCCGGGGAGTATGTCCAGGTCATCGTGCGGGTCGATGGCACCGATGTCGGCGTGGTGCTCTATCACCACCTCGTCGATGTTCAGGTCTCCGAGGGCGATCGATTGGACAATGGTGCGGTGTTGGGACGCACCGTTTCGAACCCGACCGATCTGTTCGGAACGTGCTGGCGGGTCACGACCCCGCTCGGCATTCACACCCACCTCGCCATTACGAATGCGGACGGCCACGCCTGCTATGTCCCGCACGATGTCGGCGAAGCACTGGTTGCGGGCACCACCATTGGCCGGATGGGCTTCGATGCCAACGGGGCGTCGGTGGGCTCGGCCCCGCGCGACGAATGCGGCTCGGCCCCGCCACCACCACCGCCGGTCATGTGTGGCAAACACGAGGCCACCATC
This sequence comes from Acidimicrobiales bacterium, assembly GCA_013002375.1. Classification (GTDB taxonomy): domain Bacteria; phylum Actinomycetota; class Acidimicrobiia; order Acidimicrobiales; family SHLQ01; genus JABDJW01. The sequence goes on from JABDJW010000348.1 coordinate 1,992, forward strand.
GTGGGCACCGACGGTGATGACCTTCTGATCGGTACCCCCGGACGCGACGTCATCGCCGCCGGTTCGGGGAACGACCGGATCTTCGCCGGCGACGGTGATGATTTCGTCTGTGCCGGGCCCGGCCATGACGTCGTGTACCTCGAACTGGGCAACGACATCGTGAAGGGCGAAGAAGGTGACGACGTCCTCTTCGGGGGCGAAGGGGCCGACACGTTGATCGGTGACGCCGGCGACGACGTCATCGATGGTGGTCCCGGAAACGACCTGCTGGTCGGGCGGGGCGGCGCCGACCGACTGCGGGGTCGGCGTGGGGCCGACACGCTCCGCGGCCAGGGCGGTCTCGACAACCTCGGCGGGGGACAGGGGCGCGACACCATGCACGGCGATGCCGACGACGACTTCCTGGCCGGTGGTCGCGGTCCCGACCTCGTCGTGGGCGGTACCGGCATCGACGACTGCACCGGCGGTCGCGGTGACGATGTCACCGCGGAGTGTGAGCCCTAAGCTGGCCTCATGCCGATGCGGCAAGACTGCAAGTACTTCGAGAGCCGGACCTATCCCAGTGGCGACACGGTCCGAAAGTGCGATCTCGATCTCGCGCCCGAGGCGCCGTGGCGGTGCCCCGACGACTGCCCGAAATACGAGCGACGGTTGGCTGATGTCGACTGGAGCTACGGCACCCTGGTCACGCCGCCCACGCCGGCCGAGCCGGACAGTCTCGGCGAAGACCCCTCGATCGCGGCGCTGCTCGATTCCGCCGAGGACATCGTCAATGCGGCCGGTCCCCGCGTACGCGCCGAGGTCGACGCCGAAGGTGCGCGGGGCCCGAAACGCTTCGGGTCGCGATCACGACTTCGGCGCTTCTTCCGCCGCAAGTAGCGGCTGCGATCGGCGGGGAATTTCTCCTATGGGGCTAGTGCTAATTCGGGTCGATCTCGATATCGTCTAATTGCCCGAGACGTCTGAGGAACGGCCGATTCGAGTGTCAGCATTCAACCCCGACTCTGCGGCGTCCCTCGCGGGGCCCGCGTGGCTCACCCAGCGTCGATCCGACGCGGCGGCCCAGGTCGCCGCGCTCGAATGGCCGAGTGCGGACGACGAGGTCTGGCGCTACAGCCCGATCGGGGACTACAAACTCGACACCTTTGCGCCCACCACCCGGTCAGGGGTCGGGCCGACCGATCCGGCCTGGCTCGACGGCTCCGGGCCGTCGGTCGTAGTTCGTCTGGCCAACGGCATGGTGCAGTCGATCGAGCAACGGGGAACCACCAACAGCGGTCTCACCGTCGCCCGCGGTGTCGAGACCGAATCGGCGCCGACCGACCCAACCGCCGAACTCACCGGCGATCTGGTCCTGGCGCTGGCCCAGGGTTTCAGCGCTGATCCGATCGTGATCACCGTCGCTCCCGGTGCCGTCATCGACGGCCCCGTGGTGATTCTTCATCACCTCGATGGGTCGGCGACCGATTCCGATGCCGTCGTGGCCGTTCCGACCTTGGTCCAGCTGGCGGTCGGCGCCGACGCCGAGGTCTCGGTCATCGAGCAACGCACGTCTTCAGCCGGTGCAACCCTGGCCGTGCCGGCGGCGGTCATCGAGGTCGCACCGGCGGCGCGCGTGCGCTACACCGACGTGCAACTCCTCGACGAGGCCGCCGTACAGCTCGGGTATCAGTACGCCACGGTCGATCAATCGGCGACGCTGACGCTCCTCCAAGCGGCGATGGGCGGCGAGTACGCCCGTATGCGCACCGATTGTCATCTCGTCGGCCGCGGGGCCACCGGCAACCTCGCTGCGCTGTATTTCGGCTCGAACGAGCAGACCCTCGACTTCCGCACGTTTCAGGAGCATCAGGCGGCCGACACGTCGAGCGATCTGTTGTACAAGGGGGTGGTCGACGATCACTCGCGTTCGGTGTACTCGGGCCTCATCCGCGTCGGTCCCGACGGGCGCGGCACCAACGCCTTCCAGACAAACCGCAACATCAAGCTGTCGCCCGACGCCTGGGCCGAATCGGTGCCGAACCTCGAGATCGAGCACAACGAAGTGCGCTGCAGCCATGCCTCGACCGTCGGCCCGATCGACGAGGATCAACAGTTCTACCTGGAGTCGCGCGGGGTGCGTCCCGAAGATGCCGAGCGGCTCGTCGTCGCCGGGTTCTTCGAGGAAGTGATCGCCAAGGCCGAACGCGATGGTCTTGCCGACACCCTTCGCAGCCTGGTCGCCGCGAGGCTGGCCCAGCACGTCGAACATGGCGAGCGGGCCGAAGCAGGCCGGGGCAATGACGGAGTGTCGTCATGACCGAACTCACCCGACTGTGCGCGCTCGACGACATCGACCCCGAAGCCGGGCTGCGGGTCGACGTCGGCGAGCTGCGGATCGCCCTGGTCCGGATCGACGACGATGTCTATGCCATCGGGGATCGGTGTTCGCACGCCGATGTCTCGTTGGCCGACGGCGAGGTCGACGTCGACGATTGCGCGATCGAATGCCCGAAGCACGGCAGTCTTTTCTCGCTCACGACCGGCGAGCCCCTGTCCATGCCCGCGGTTCGGCCCGTGCCCGTCTACTCGATCGAAGTTGTCGGCCCCGACGTCATGCTGCGACCCGCCGCCGCCGATCAAGCCCCGGACGTTCCCGCTCAGGAGTCCTCATGACCTCGCTCGTGATCAAAGGGCTGCGCGCCGCCGTAGCCGGCACCGAGATCCTCACCGGCGTCGACCTCACCGTGTCCAGCGGCGAGGTGCACGCGGTCATGGGCCCGAACGGTTCGGGTAAATCCACGTTGTCCCATGTGCTGATGGGTCGCCCGGGCTACGAGGTGACCGGCGGCTCGGTCACGCTCGATGGGGTCGATGTCCTGTCCATGCCGACGTGGCAGCGAGCGCAGGCCGGACTCTTCTTGGCCATGCAATACCCGGTCGAAGTGCCCGGGGTCTCCCTGCTCGACATGCTGCACGCGGTGTCCGACGCCGGTGCCGCGCCGCTGTCCGATCTCTCGAGCCGGCTCCAGGAGCAAGCCGCGGCGATCGACTTCGACGAGAGGTTCCTGGATCGGCCATTGAACGTCGATCTCTCCGGTGGCGAACAGAAGCGCAACGAAACATTGCAGCTGGGTGTGCTCCGACCCAAGATCGCCATCCTCGACGAGCTCGATTCCGGGCTCGACGTCGATGGCCTGGCCACGATCAGCCGCCGCATCGAACACGCCACCAACGCCGACGATCTCGGCGTGCTGGTGATCACGCACTACAGCCGGCTGCTCGAACAACTGCGGCCTGATCACGTGCATGTTTTGGTCGGCGGGCGCATTCAGGCCAGCGGGGGCCCCGAACTGGCCGATGAGCTCGAAGAAACCGGCTATGCCGCGTACCTGCCTGCGGCGGCGGGGGCGGTTCCGGCATCGACGGGCGCCGATCCGTTCGCGGACCCCTTCGCCGACCCCCTCGGGTAGCCGGCTCAACGTGGGGAGACCGGTGCCGATGGGGCATCGTGAGTTCTCTCGAACGCGGCAGTAGGGCGTTTCGCATCACCAAGCGGTGGTTCGATCTCGTTGCCGCGCTGCTCGGTCTCTTGTTCACGGCACCGCTGATGCTCGTCGCGGCGGTGGCGATCGCGGTGACGATGGGCCGGCCCGTACTGTTCCGCCAGGAGCGAATCGGGCGCGGTGATCGGCCGTTCGTCGTCGCCAAGTTTCGAACGATGCGAGCCGGGACAGGTGACGACGCGGACCGGTTGACTGTGGTGGGCCGGTGGCTCCGGGCGACGAGCATCGATGAGCTGCCCCAGCTCTGGAACGTGGTACGGGGTGAGATGTCGCTGGTCGGACCGCGCCCGTTGCTGCCGCAGTACGTCGATCGTTACTCGGCCCGTCAGCGCCTCCGGCACGACGTCCGCCCCGGGATCACCGGCCTGGCCCAGATCTCGGGCCGCAACGGGATCGATTGGGAGACCCGCCTGGAACTCGACGTGCAATACGTCGAGTCATGTTCCTGGCGGCGGGACCTGGCCATCCTCGGAGTCACGGTCAAGACGGTGCTGACGGCTGACGGCGTGACGTCCGCCGATCACGCCACCATGACCGAGTTCGCCGGCAGCAACGCGCGATCCACGCCGGCATCGACCGACACTGCTGCGTAGACCGGCCCCCTGGTCGGACGAGGCCGGCGTACACTGGGCCACGTGCTCACGCCCAACGCTGTCGACGCAGCGCTCGAATCACTTCCGGGCTGGTCCCGCCGCGACGACCGAATCGTGGCGACGTTCGACTTCGCGAACTTCGTCGCGGCGTTCGGCTTCATGGCCCAGGTTGCGATCCTGGCCGAACGCGCGAACCATCACCCGGAATGGTCGAACGTCTATGGGCGGGTCGTGATCGAGCTCACCACGCACGATGCCGGCGGTCTCACCCAACACGACATCGACCTCGCCACCGAAATCGACGCGGTGGCGCCTGCGACAGGCAACCCCTGACCCTTGCTCCTCCTACATCTGAATGTTGTCTGTACTTCGATGCCTCTGGTGTGTTTTCACTGCGGTCAGTACCCTCGAAGGTGAACCCGCTCGAACGATCCTCCGTGGTGCCTCGCCAGCAATGAACCTCCCGCCTGCCTTGAATCATGCGTGATTGCCTCGTGACCGGGGGCGCCGGCTTCATTGGTCGCCCGCTCGTGGCCTCACTGCGCGCATCCGGGCGGTTTCGTTCCGTCGTCGTGCTCGACATCGAGGCCGGCGACGAAACCGATGTGGTGGCCGATGTGACGATGCCCCTCGATGCTCTGGCTTTCACCGACTATGACTTCTCGCACTGTGTGCACTTGGCCGGTGTGGCCAGGGAGCCCGGGTTCGACCACTTCACCTACTACGATGTCAACGATCGCGGGACGGCGAACGTGCTCGACCTGTGCACCGAACTCGGGGTGCAACACGTGGTGTTCACCAGCACGATGATGGTTTTCGCGGCCGGCGAGGACCGCCATGGCGAAGCCGATTCGGTTTGCCCCGACACCGCCTATGGCGGCTCCAAGGCGCTGGCCGAGGCGCGCGTCCTGCGGTGGGGGGATCATCCCGGCCGAACGGTTCGGGTCGTGCGGCCCGGCGTGGTCTTCGGCCCCGGAGACGAGGGCAACTTCGAGCGCATGCGGCGGCTGTTGGGTCGAAAGCTGTTCTTCTACGTCGGCCGGACCGACACGGTGAAGAGCTGCATCCACCTCGATGACGCGGTGGGGCTGCTGCACCACCTGACCATCGAGGCGCCGGGGACCGAACCGGGGGAGCCGATCGTGCATTGCGCGTTTCCCGATCCGGTCACCCTCGAGGACATCGTCCGGGGCATGTTTGCTGCCTTCGGTGGCGATTACCGTGTGCCGGTCGTGCCGTTCCGGCTCGCCCATGCCGGTAGTCGCCCCTTCGTGCTGCTCGCCCGCGTCGGGCTCGACACCGGTGTGCATCCTCGGCGGATCGAGAAGTTGTACCGATCAACGAACATCTCGGCCGACGCCATGCTGCGGTCGGGCTATCAGCTCATCTACCCGACGGTGGCGACCGCCCTCAAGGCGTGGGCCGAAGCCGAGCCGAACCGATGACCGCCCCGATCGATTTCTTGGTCATCGGCGCGCAGAAGGCCGGCACGACCACGATCCACGACGCACTGGAGGCCCATCGGCTGGTCTCGGTCCCGAGTCAGAAGGAAACCCAGTTCCTCTCGAACCCGGAACGCCAATCTCGGGGTCTCGACTGGTACGCCGCCCAGTTCGACTCGGCTGCGCTCGTTCGCGGCGAGGTCGACCCGAGCTATCTCTACGAACCGGCCGCGCCGGCCTTCGTCGCCGAGCAGGGGTGGGTCCCCAAGATCGTGGTCGTCGTACGCGATCCATTCGAGCGGGCCCTGTCGCACTACCAGATGAGCGTACGGCGCGGGGTTGAACCGCTCGGCTTCAGAGCGGCCATCGAGGCCGAACCGGAGCGCCTGCAGTCGGGCGCCTGGGCCGACCGCAGCCATTACAGCTACGTCGACCGTGGTCGCTACGTCGCGCAGATCGAGCGGTGGCGGCAGGCCTTGCCTGGCGCCGATTTCTTGTTCCTGTATTTCGACGAGTTGCGCGATGCGCCGGAGGACACCTCGCGCCGCCTGTTCACGTTCTTGGGCGTCGATCCCGATGGCGCTCGCCTCGGCCATGCCCATCAGTCCGGGGCGGCCCGTAGCCGGCTGCTGGCCAAAGTGCTCTGGCGTCGTCCGGCCGCACTCCGGCGACTCCTGCACCGGCTCGTACCGAGCGAACGTGTCCGCAGTCGGCTGGCGCACCGCCTCGATCAGGCCAACCTGGGAGCTGCGACGACGCCATCCGAGCAGGCCGACGACCGTGAGTTGCGGGGTTTGGTCTGGGATCGCTTACCCTGGCAACCGGACGACCTGGCGGAGATTGTAGGGCGTCCAGCCCCGGCCGATGGCCAACGCTGGACATCATCGAATGGGCAGAGATCGTCATGAGTCACCACGACCAAATCCAATGTTCGGCCATCGGGAGCAACGCGTGAGTGCCGCGACGCGTCTCGTGGTCATCCATCCCGGCGATGGGTCCTGGGGGTCGGATTCCGTGCTGCTGCGCACCGCCGAGGTGTTGCGGGAGATGAACCCCGATGCCCAGCTCGAGCTGTGGCACGAGGAATCCAACGTCGATCGCAACTTCTTGTTGCGTTTTCCCGGCGATGCCCGCCGGATCCGCACGCTGGTGCTGCGTCGCCGCAACCTGAACACCTTCCGAGCGGTCGCCATGCTCATGCTGCCCTTCTACCTCGTGGCCGATGTGCGGCGAATGCGCGACGTCCGGCAGGTGTTCATCAATACCTGCGTGCCCTTCTCCGCCCTGATTGCGGCCGGCATCACCCGCCGCGACGGCTGGGTGCACGTTCACGAGATCCCCCAACACCGGTTCGAGCAGATCATCTTCTCCCTGGTCGTCGCGTTCAGCGGGCTTCGGCCGCTCTACATCTCCGATGCCGTGCGCTTGGCGTTTCGGCGGTCGCTCGGCGGCCGGCTGTCGAACCGGCTCGATGGCCCGGTCGTGCTGAACGGTGTCGATCCGGCTCCGTTCGTGCCGGCCCCGATCGACGACGATCCGGAAGGTCCGCTCAGCATCCTGTGTCTCGGGCGGTTCTCCTCCTGGAAAGGCCAGGACGTATTGCTCGACGCCTTGGCCCTGCTCGACGAGCACCAGGTGCCGTACGACGTGCGTTTGGTCGGGCTGACCACCGCGGCCGACTTCGAATATCTGGAACTGTTGCGGGTCAAGCAGGCGGCCCTGCAGGGCCGGGTGGAGTTCATCGCCTACACCGACCGGGTCCACGACCACTACGAATGGTCCGACGTCGTCGTCGTTCCGTCCACCCGCCCCGAGCCCTTTGGGCTGAGCGCGGCCGAGGGCGCCCTGATGGGCCGGCCGGTCATCGCGTCGAGCCACGGTGGTTTGGTCGAAATCGTACGACCCGGAATCACCGGAGCGCTCATACCCCCGGGCGATCCGGCGGCGCTGGCCGACGTGTTGCTCACCTACGCCAAGGATCGCATGCTGTTGATCGAACACGGCAACGAGGCCCAACGGCACGCCGAATCCGAGTTCGGTCACGACGCCTTCGCCGATCGCATGCGCAACGCCATCCGAACCGCCTCATGACGACCCGAGGGGCGCAATGACCTCCTCCCCGGTCGTGCGCGCCGTGAGCCGGCTGCGTCGGATGGTGGGCAAAGATGATGTCGTCGATCCCCGGCTGCCGGCTGCCTACGCGGTCGGCAACCTGACCTGGCGAAGTCTGGCCCTGGCGCGGGGCCTCGTCCGTACGCGATCGAAGGTTTTCCTCGGTCGCCGGGTCAGGCTCCAAGGTCGGGCAGGACTCACGCTGGGTCCGTTCTGCACGCTCGACGACGACGTCGTCGTGCAGGCCTATGCCGAACGGGGCGTGTCGATCGGCGCCAACACCAAGCTCGGCGCCGGCACCCGGGTATTCAGCACGGCCCATCCGAGCCGGCTCGGCGTCGGTGTGGTGATCGGGAACCGCTCCTCGCTGGGGGAGTGGTCCTACGTCGGTGCCGCCGGCGGTGTGTTCGTCGGCGACGATGTGATCGGCGGTCAGTACGTCAGCTTTCACTCGCAGAACCACCGCTACGACGATCTCGACCAACCAATTCGAACGCAGGGCACCGACGAGGCCCCGATTCACGTGGCCGACGATGTCTGGATAGGGGCCAAGGCCACCTTCTTGGCCGGGGCGATCGTCGGGTCGCACTCGGTGGTCGCCGCCGGCGCGGTCGTCGCCGGCGAGTTCGGCCCCAATG
>JABDJW010000355.1 GCA_013002375.1 Acidimicrobiales bacterium
CCCGAGCGCCTCGATCGCTCCCAACCCGCCGTCGGTTGTCGCTGACCCGCCGACGGCCACGACGATCGAGTCGGCGCCGGCCTCGATCGCCTCGACCATGAGTTCACCTACCCCGCGCGTGGTCGCCTCGAGCGGATCGTTTCCTTCGGCACCGCCCGCGAGCACGAGACCGGCGGCCTGAGCCATCTCGATGACCGCCGAACCCCGATCGAGGCGCCACTGCGCCTCCACTCGGGTTCCGAGCGGTCCGGTGACCGTCGACGTCCTGTTCGCTCCACCCAGGGCCGCGAGCGTTCCCTCTCCACCGTCGGCCATGGGCACGGCGAGACACGACGCGTCCGGGTCGGCGCGGGCCACTCCCGAACAGATCGCCGCCGCGATCTGCTGCGCGGATGCGGTGCCCTTGAACTTGTCGGGGGCGGCAACGACACGCATGCGCCTGTTATAGCCGTAGAGGTACCCTGAAACCCATGGCAACGACCGACGTGGCCACTCACGAGCAACTGGTCGAGACGATGACCGGCGGCATGGTGCACCCCGCGCCGCGCCCATTCCACGGCAGCGAACTGTTGCGGCCCGACGGTCGACCCAAGCCCGAGTTCCGAAAGCGTCTTCGCCAGATCCCCAACGCCCGCAATGCGTTCACGACGCTGTCCATCCTCGTGGCGCCGGTCGCGGTCGTCGCCATGGTCGCCGGGCTCGGCACCTGGTGGGCTGTCGTGCTCGGGTTTGCCGTCATGGGCAATCTGCAGACGCGCATGTTCATCCTCCACCACGAGGCTGCCCATCGCCTGCTGTTCTCGAACCGGCGACTCAACGACATCATCGGGGTGAACATCCTCGGGTGGCTGCCCTTCGGTACGGGCACCCACCACTACCGGCGAGCCCACGCCGCCCATCACCGCGACGAGTTCGGACCCAACGAGCCTGACTTCCTGCTCTACAGCTTCTATCCGATTCCGGCCGCTTCATTCCGCCGGAAGCTCCGGCGCGACGTCACCGGTGTGTCCGCGTACCGAACGCTCAAGCCGCGCTTCACCGGATTGCTCCACCGTAAGTACCTGGGTCTGAGCCTGCGCTTCTTCAGCGGCCAGGTGCTCGTGTTCAGCGCCTTCCTGCTCGCCGGCGAACCCTTGCTCTACGTACTGCTGTGGATGTTGCCGTACCTCACCTGGCATCAGGTCCAGAATCGACTGCGGGCGATCGGCGAACACGGCGGCATGACTCGCTCACCGGATCGACGCGACACCACCCACCACGTCGCCCAACACCCGATCGCCCGACTCCTGATGACCCCCTACGGCGTCGGATACCACCTGGCCCACCACGTCGACTCGGGCGTGCCCTTTCGCAACCTGCCGCTGCTACACCAGGCGCTTGCCGATGGTGGGTATCTGGAGGGAGCGTCGGTGTGGCCGAGCTACCGGTCCCTGTGGCGAGGACTGACCCGAGCGAACTGAGCGACCCGCAGGGAGCAGCCCGGGCTTAGGTGCCCGCGAGGGTTTCGTCAGCCAGCCGGCACGCCGAGCGGGATCCGCCCGTCGCTGCCGAGGATCACCACAACACCCGCCTGGGCGAGGCGACCATCGTCGATTGCGTTCTGGGCCACGCCGATCGTGCCATCGGCGGGTTCGGGAAGAACGAGATCGGCGGTCGTGCCGATGATCTCGGCAATCGCGACCGCGTTTCCGTCGAAGCCGTCCCGATAGAAGATCACCGATTCGGTCGTCGGCGCCGCCGCGTTGGCGGCATCGAGCGCGATGTAGCCGCGTGCGTTGATCTTGTCGCTGACTGCGCCGGCCACACCTTTCTCGCCCGTGCCGTTGGCGACGAGCACGCTCACCTCGGCCGGCGGCCTCGGCTCATTCGTGGGCACGGCAGTAATGGTCGAGGCCGGCGTTGTCGTCGTCGACGAAGTCGTGACCACCGTGTCGTCGCCCGAGGTGTCATCACCGGCGCTGTCGCCGGTGTCATCGCCCGAGTCGTCGCCTTGGGCGGTGTCATCTCCGCTGCCGGCGGTGACCTCGGTGTCGGGATCGTCGAGCGCGAAGGCCAAGAGCAGCAGGCCGATCACAACCGCCAGCGCGATCAACATGGCTCCGCGGGCGGCGGC
>JABDJW010000367.1 GCA_013002375.1 Acidimicrobiales bacterium
TCTCGATCGTCGCGCCGTCGGGGATGCGGCTCGTCGCGTCGATGACCGAGACGGCGCACGGCAGGCCCAGCTCGCGGCACACGATCGCCGCATGACTCGCCACGGCGCCGACGTCGACCACGACGCCCTCGACGGCCAGGAACAGGGGCACCCACGACGGGTCGGTGGTCGGCGCCACCATGATGTCGCCCGGCCCGATCGCCCCCGGGTCGCTCGGATCCACGATGACGCGAGCGGTGCCCGACACGACGCCGGGCGAACCCGCCGTCCCCTGCAGCACGTCGCCCACCGCAACGGCCTCGCCGCCTCCGGTCCCCCGCTTCGGCCACTGCGAGATCGGCGGCGCAGCACGATCGAGGCCGACGATGTAGGGCGGCTCGAGCGTGTGGAGATGATCGAACGACGCCCGCCGTTCGTGGATCCTCGCCACCATCGCCGACGGCTCGTTGAGGAACGCGTCGAGTTCGTCGTCGAGCAGCATGAAGATGTCGCGGGCGTCGTCGAGGATCCCGTCGACGACCAGTCGGTCACCGATCTCCATCAGGGCGAGCTTCGCCTCGTGGATCAGCCGGATGCAGGCGTTCTTCCCCTTCTCCCGCAGGCCGAGGAAGATCGCGGCCGACCGCAGGCCGGCCTGCAAGGTGCCGTGGGCCTCTTCGTCACCTTCGACCATGGCCAGAATCTCGGCCGAGAGCTGCTCGCGCCCGGCGGCGGCGGCTGCGTTCGCGGCCCGCGGATCCCTCGAATCATCTTGAAAGCGGAGCCGTTCGAGCATCGAGAGCGGCATGTTGACGTTCGTGGCCCACGAGTGCGGCCGCATGTCCCACTCGTTCGGGCCGCGATGGCCGTGCGTCGCGATCAGGTCGTCCCAGCCGGCCAGGAAGGCGGCGCCTTCGGCCGATCCGGCGTCGATGCGATCGAGCACACCGTCGATGCCCTCGTCGAAAGCCGCGGTGAGTTCGGCGCTGCCCGCCACCTGCCGGCTGAGATCCCACATCTTGAACGATGCTTCCGCCGATTCGATGCCCCCGACCGCGGTGAGCAGCTTCACGCCGGCCTCGGGCCGCTCGACGGCATCGCAGATCGCCTGCACGGCACCCGGGCCGAGCGAGGCGGCCAGGACGGTTTCGCAGTAGGGGCCCCACGCTTCCTCGATCAGCGGCGCCATGGCCCGGCCCCGGGCCACCAGCTCGGCGTTGGAGATCGCGCTCAAGTCGGGACGTTCGGCGACGGTGCGCAGCGCCATTTCGGCCACGGCATCGAGCTTGTCGTAACCGTCGGTGCTCATGGCCCACGCCATGGTCTCGCCGAGCTTGGCCGAGGCGGCCTCGTTCTCGTCGTCGGGGTGGGGTTCGTACACCGGCACACCCGGGTGGTCGCCGAAATAGGCTTGATCGATCGCTTCGGGAGAAGCGCCCGGCATGCGACACCCCATCAGCCGCGGTAGCGACAGCTGGTTGTAGAAGTAGCCACCCCAGTTGCCGAAGACCTCGGGTGGATCGAGGGCGAACTCGTCGGCCGCGAGCACCCCGAAGGAGATGAACCCGGCGGCGACGCCCGGGATCGACCCCTTCATCCAACCCAGGCTCCAGCCGAGCGGGCTGAACGGATCCGGCCCGACTTCATCGGCGTTGGCTCGCGTGTAGTACGGGAACCGCGGGCTGATCTCGGTGTCGCTGATCCAGGTATCCAATCTTCCCCCTGAGGTTCGGCAGCTCGGCGCTTGGTCGCCAAAGAAACTAACCGATTGGTATGTTGCACGCCATGGCCGAGCGATCCGATCCTGCTGACACCGACGACTACGTCGATTCCTACGAGGACGTCTCGATCTTCACCCTCGACGATGCCCGCGAGCAAACGCTGCTCGATCGCCAGACCGAGTGCACGTTCATGTGGACCACCAAGACCGGCGATCCGGTCGGCGTGATCATGAACTACGTCGCCCACGACGACCGCTTCTGGCTCACCTGCACCCGGCAGCGCAAGCGGGTGCCCGCCATCTTGGCCCGACCCCGCGTGGCCATTGCCATCTCGAGCCGGGGCACCGAGATCGGCGTCAGCCAGGCGGTCACCTACAAGGGCGATGCCATCGTGCACGACGACGATGCCACCAAGGCCTGGTTCTACCCGGCGTTGGCCGCCAAGGTTCGTCCGAACTCCGCCGATGCCCAGGCTGCGTTCGTCGAGCACCTCGACTCCCCCGGGCGGGTCGTGATCGAGATCGTGCCCGACACCCGCATCGGATTCGACAGCGAAGCGATGTTCAGGGGTTCGCCGGCCGGACCGACGTCGACCAAGGTCTGAGACGCCCGCTCAGCCCAGGTAGCTGGCTTCGAGGAGATCGCGCCGCTGGGCCAGTTCGGCCGCGTCGCCCTCGAGCACGACCTCGCCATGGCTGAGCAGATAGGCCCGGTCGGCAATGCCGAGCGCCATGTGGATGTGTTGCTCGACGACCAAGACCGCGGTACCCAGATCGTCGGCGATGTCGCGCACGATCGGCAGCATGCGTTCCACGATGATCGGTGCGAGCCCGAGGCTCATCTCGTCGACCAGGAGTATCCGGGGCGACGAAGCAAGCGCCCGGGCCATGGCCAGCATCTGCTGCTCACCGCCGGACAGAAGCCCGGCCTGGCGATCCATCAGCCGCTCGAGCTCGGGGAAGTGGCCCAGCGCGGCGGTTTGGGCCGTGGCCCGCTGAGCCCGGTTACCCGAGAGCCCGAGCCGGAGGTTCTCCCGCACAGTGAGATCGGAGAACAACGATCGATCCTCGGCCACATGGGCGAGACCCCGGCGGGCGTTGCGGTGGGGGGCTTTGGCATCGACCGGGCTGCCGAGCACCGTGACGCTTCCGGCCAGCGCAGGCAACAGACCCGATGCCGCGAGCAACGTCGTCGTCTTGCCCGCGCCGTTGGGCCCCAGCAGCGCGACGACCTCACCGGCATGCACCTCGAGGCCGATGTCGCGGACCACGGGGACGCCGGCGTAGCCGGTCGACAAGCCGTTGATCGACAGGAGCGGTTCGCTCACTTCGGCAGCCCGCCCCCCAGGTTGCGAACGCTCTCGGCGTCGGCTTCCTGCGCTTCGGCGGCTTCCTCGCCGAGGTAGGCGGCGATGACTTCGGGAGCCTGACGAATCTCGTCGGGCGGACCGTGCGCGATCACACTGCCGAAATCGAGCACGTAGATGTCGTCGCACACGTTGAGCACCAGACCCATGTCGTGGTCGATCAAGAAGACGGTGATGCCATGATCGAGCAAGCCGCGCAGACGGGCGCCGAGCGCCTGACTCTCGGCGGTGTCGAGGCCGGCGGCCGGCTCGTCGAGCAGGAGCAGCTTGGGCTGGGCGGCCAGAGCCCGCGCCACACCGATGAGCTTGCGCTGACCATGTGAGAGGTCGCTCGGGTAGGCCTCGATCCAGTCGAGCATGTCGACGGTTTCGAGCGCCCATACGACGTCGGCCATCTTGGCCGACACCCGACCGGGCCGGAAGATGTCCATGACGAAGTCGCTCCACGCCGGCGTCTCGGCCGCGGCGAGCAGGTTGTCGGCCACCGTGAGGTCTTCGAACAGCTCGAGCTGCTGAAAGGTGCGGGTGAGCCCGCGGGCGGCTCGATCGTGCGGCGCGAGATCGGTGATCGGTTCTCCGGCGAAGTGAACGGAACCGTCCGAGACCGGCACGAAGCCGGTGATGGCGTCGATGAAGGTGGTCTTGCCCGCGCCGTTGGGGCCGATCAGCCCGACGAACGTGCCCGGTTCGATGCTGATGTCGATGTCGTCGTTGGCGTGCAACCCGCCGAAGGTGACGGTCAGCCCGTCGGTCTCGAGCAGGGTCATGGTGCGTCCGGTTCGATGGCGAGGTCGGTCGGCGTGCGATCGCGACGTTTCACCTTGATGATGCCCTTCCGAGCTGCAATGGCCACCGCGATGATCAACGTGACCCCCTCGAAGAGCGGCTCGATCCAGAACGTATTGGTCGAGAATCGCAGCTGCAGTCCCTTGACGCCAAACGCCAACGCGTAGACCGCCAGAAGCGTGCCCCACACGTTGGCCCGGCCCCGCAGCTGCGACGCCCCGAAGAACACCGCGGCCACCGCCGGGAACAGGAAGCCGGGGCCCACGCTGTTCGAGAAGGTGCCGACCTTCCAGGACCAGATGATGCCGGCGAACCCGGCGATGACCGCCGACACCACCAGCGAGGCCCAGGTGAGCGTATCGGTGGAGATGCCGGACAACCGGGCCGCCTCCCGGTTGCCGCCGGTGGCGAACAGGTACCGGCCGAGCGGCGTGTGCTCCAGCACATACCAGAGCACGATGGCCAGCAGAATCATGTACCAGAAGTACAGGGGCAAACCGAAGACGTTCGTGCGACCGAAATCGCGGTAGGTGTCGCCGATGGCCCGGGTGATCTGCCGGTTGTCCGAGATCGCCAGGATGATGCCGCTCACGACCTGACTCATGCCCAGCGTGGCAATGAACGAATTGACGCCCAGCCTCACCACGATGAACCCGCTCACGAAACCGACGACGGCGCACGCCGCGATGGCGATCACCGCGGCCACCCCGGTCGGGATGTCGGTGTTGAGGGCCAACGAGTTGACGATCACCAGGCTGAACGACATGACCGCACCGATCGACAGATCGAAGGTGTCGGCGGCCAGCGGAATCAGGAAGGCCAGCGCCAACACCCCCACGATCGCCTTCTCGGTCAGGACCAATCGGGTCGAGGTCCAGGTGAGGAACGTGTCGCCCTCGGTCAGACCGAAAAAGATGAAGAAGGCGATCAACAGGTACACCGCGCTGTATTTGTCGAGCCGCAGTCGGGCGGCCCAACCGCTCAGGCCCAGCTCGGTCACACGATCGCCTCCTCGGGCGCCAGCTGGGCGTGCTCGATGCTGGCGACGGTCAGATCCGCGCCGGACAGTTCGGCCACCGCCTCGCCACCGCGCATCACCACCACTCGGTGCGTCAGCCGCACCAACTCCTCGGTGTCGGTCGTCGCGACCAACACCGCTGCGCCGTCGGCGGCCGCGTGATCGAGCAGCTCGTGGATGTCGGCCTTGGCGCCGACATCGATGCCGTGGGTCGGCTCGTCGAGCACCAGCAGTCCGGGGGCCATCCGCAAGGCTCGCGCAAACAGCGCCTTTTGTTGGTTGCCACCGCTCAACACCCCGATCGGCGCCAACACGCCGGCGGTGATGATCGACAGCCGCTCGACCCACTCGCGGGCCTCGTGGAGCTCGGCGTTGCGATCGAGGCGCCCGCGGCGCCAATGTCCTTCGACGTTGCCCAGGGTGATGTTGTCGGCCACCGGCAGCAAAGGCACGATGCCGAGCCGCTTGCGGTCGCCGGGCAGCGAAGCCATCCCCGCCGCGATACCGGCGCGGGGCCGGTAGGGCGGAACCGGTTGTCCTCCGACACTGACCGAACCGCTCGCCGACGGCGTCTGCCCGATGATCAGGCCGACGACGTCCTCGCGACCCGAGCCGGTGATGCCGGCTACCCCGACGATCTCACCAGCCCGTACGTCCAAATCGAGCCGCCGAACCGTGCCGCCCTCCAGTCCCCGGACGACCAGGGCCCTCGAGGACTCGGTGATCGACACCGGCGGCCGTTCGACCGCAGCCATCTCACGCCCGATCATCAACTCGATCAAGGATCCATGATCGAGTTCGGCGATGGGTTTGGTCGCCACCCGGCGGCCGTCGCGCAACACGGTGACCACATCGGCGATCCGGAAGATCTCGTCGAGGTGATGGGACACGTAGAGGATGGCCACGCCGCGAGCCTTCAGCTGCTCGAGGGCCGTGAACAAACGCACCACGTCGTCGCCGGGAAGCGACGCCGTCGGCTCATCGAGTATGAGCAGTCGGACGTTGGACTTCGCGGGATCATCGGATTCCGCGACGGCTCGGGCGATGGCCACCGCCGTCTTCTGGGCCGGAGTGAGCGCGCCCACCGGCAGCCGCACATCGAAGTCGGCGAATCCCAAATCGCTGAGCGCAGCCTCGGCCCGTGCGACCTCGGCGCTCCATCGAATGCGGCCCATACGGGCGGTGGTGAAACCGGAGCCCAGGGCCAGGTTCTCGGCCGCGCTCATACCGTCGACCAAGGCGAGATCCTGGTGCACGAACCGGATGCCCACCCGATCGACCGCGGCGCCACCGGCCAGGTCGAACCGGACCGCGGACCCGCCCGACGGCGGCGCGAAGGTCGCTGGAGCATCGCCGGTCGGCTCGTGGTAGCCGGCCAGGCACTTGATCAGCGTTGATTTTCCCGAGCCGTTCTGGCCGACCAGCGCATGGATCTGGCCGGCCGCGATCTCGAGATCGACGTCATCGAGCGCGATCTGGCCCGGGAAGTGCTTGGCCAGATGCTCGATGGTCAACAATGGTCTGGTCTAACCGACGCCCCAGAGCGCCTTGAACTGATCGGCCATGGTCTCGGGACCAGGCCAACCGTTGGTGGTGATCAAGGCCTCCGCGGTGGCCGCATCGCTGGCCACGAAGGTCGGCAGGATCGCATTGGTGCGCTCCTCGGTGTTGTCCTGACCGATCGAATGCCGAGCCATGGCGTCGACCATGAGCCAACCCGCGTATTCCTTCGGGTTGGCGGTCCAGGCCTGATGGCGACCGGCCACGATCTCGGTGAGGCCGATCGGCGCCGAGAAGTCGACCCCGATCAGGCTGACCTGGTCGAGCAGACCCGATTCCTCGAGGGTGTCGGCGACACCCAGCGGGATGTCGGCGAACGAAAAGTGCACGTAGTTGATGTCGGGGTTCGACTGCAGCTGCGATGCCACCGCGGCCGGAACC
>JABDJW010000412.1 GCA_013002375.1 Acidimicrobiales bacterium
CACAATTCGTTCTTCATGGTCCGACCTTAGGCCCACCGCCCCTCCATCTCGAACTGGTCCGGATTGTCAGTTGATGGAGCTGAAGATCCGGACCAGTTCGGCGGCGGCGCCGGCTTCACCCCCGCATGCGCTCGCCCGCGGGGTCCCACAGGCACCCGTCGACCGGAGTCGCCGCCCGGCGTACGCCGACGATCTCGATCTCGAACCCCGCATCGCCGCTGAAGAAGTCGGGGTCCTCG
Organism: Acidimicrobiales bacterium; assembly: GCA_013002375.1. GTDB lineage: Bacteria > Actinomycetota > Acidimicrobiia > Acidimicrobiales > SHLQ01 > JABDJW01. The sequence goes on from JABDJW010000412.1 coordinate 240, forward strand.
GCGGGCGGCGCGGGGATGTACCCCATCGCCACCGACTGATCGAGGTGGTGGCTGTACCCACCTGAGGTGATCCAGCCGACGACGGCGTCGCCATGCCATATCGGTTCGTCGCCGATGACGTCGACGGCCTCATCTCCTGCAATGCCGGTTCCCGGGGCGCCTTGGCCGGTCGTCACCGTGAAGGTCACCAGCCGTCGTTCGGGGCCGAGTTCTCGTATTGCGGCCAGGGCATCGCGGCCGATGAAGTCGCGGCCGTCGAGCTTCACGAACCGGTCGAGCCCGGCTTCGAACGGGTCGTAGATCGGCCGGTATTCGCGGGCCCACGAACCGAAGCTCTTGTCGAGGCGCAGTGCATTCAACGCCTGCGAGCCGAACAGCCGCATACCGAGGTCGGCGCCGGCATCGCTCAGGAGATCGAGTGCGGCCCGCTGGTAGCCGGCCGGCATCCAGAACTCGTACCCGAGGTCGCCGGTGAAGGTGACCCGCCCGCACCACACCGGCACCATGCCGAGCTCGATCGGCCGGAAGTCCATGAACCGGAACGCCTCAGCCGACACGTCGGTCTTGGTCAGGCGGGCGAGAACCTCCCGCGCGTTCGGCCCGGCGATCGACAACCCGCACGTGTCCCATCCGAGGTTGACATAGGTCACCGAGCCGTCGGCCGGCAGGTGCGCATCGAACCACCGCTCGTAGTAGCGCTGGGCGATACCGGAGCCGAAGACGACGAATCGTTCCCGGTCCCCGAGGTTCTGCGTCGCGCCGCCGATGCCGGCGTGCATCGGACCGTCCGCCGAACCCGGCGTCGGACCGAGGCAGGCGACCGTGAGGTCGCCGATCAACTTGCCGGTGTGGTTCACCATCGGCGCCAGCGCCATGCGGCCGGGCTTGGGGATGGTGTTGGTGAACAACCCATCGAGGTAGGCCCGAGCTCCGGGGCCGTCGAACACGAACTTGGCGAAACCGGTGGTCTCGATCAGCCCGACGTTCTCGCGCACATTGCGGGACTCGGCCCGAACGTTGCTCCAGCTGTTCGACCGGCCGAAGGTGATCTCTTCCACCGGTTCGAGACCGGGGGACTGGAACCACAAGGCCCCCTCGAGCCCGAAGCTCGCGCCCCACACCGCGTTCTCGGCGACCATCCGGTCATGGATCGGCGAGGTCTGGAGCGGGCGGGCTGCGGGGAGTTCCTCGTTGGGGAACTGGATCCGGAACCGGCGGGAGTAGTTCTCGCGGACCTTGGCGTTGGTGTACCCGTGGGTCGCGAAATCGCCGAAGCGGGCCACATCCATGCCCCAGATGTCGAAACCCGGGTCGCCTTCGGTCATCCAGTTCGCCAAGGCGAGGCCCACACCACCGCCCTGGGACAGCCCGGCCATCACCGCGCACGCGCTCCAGTAGCCGGGGAGGCCGCGGATGGGCCCGAGCAGCGGGTTGCCGTCGGGTGAGAAGGTGAACGGGCCGTTGACGACCTGCTTGATGCCGGCCTCGGCGAACACCGGGAAGTGCTTGAAGCCCACGTCGAGCGATTCGCCGATACGGTCGAGGTCGGGCGGGAGCAGCCGCATACCGAAATCCCAGGGTGTCTCGTCGGGTGACCACGGCACGCCGTTGCGCTCGTAGGTGCCGAGCAACAGGCCGCCACCCTCCTGGCGCATGTAGATCTCGCCCCCGAAGTCGATGCAGTGCAGCACTTCGCCGTGCTCGGCGTTGTGCTCGGCGACCAACGGGATGTCCTCGGTCAGCAGGTACATGTGCTCCATGGCCAATACCGGCAGCTCGATGCCGACCATGCGCCCGACCTCGCGGGCCCACAGCCCGCCCGCGTTCACCACGTGCTCGCATCGGATCGTGCCCTTGGGTTCGCCCGACGGCGTGTCGTAGACCTCGACGTCCCAGTGCGGCGCGGCGCCATCACCCACCCGGGTGATCGAGCGGGCCCAGCTGTTGCGTTCGATCTGGGCGCCGTTGTCGCGAGCGCATTGGGCGTAGGCGTGGGTGACGCCGGAAGGATCGACGTGGCCCTCGTGTTCGTCGTACATCGCGCCGACGAAGTACTCGGGCTCGAGCAGCGGCATGAGCTCTTTGGCCTCGGCCACCGAGATCAGCTCGGTCTGCATGTCGAGATATCGGCCGCGAGCGTGGGCCATACGCAGCCAGTCCATGCGTTCGGGGGTGTCGGCCAGCATCACTCCGCCGGTCAGGTGGATACCGCAGTCGCGGCCCGAGAGCTGCTCGATCTCGCGGTAGAGCTCGATCGTGTACTGCTGGAGCTTGGCCACGTTCGGATCGCCGTTCAGCGTGTGCATGCCGCCGGCCGAATGCCAGGTGCTGCCGGCGGTGAGCTCGGTGCGTTCGAGCAACACGACGTCGGTCCAGCCGTTCTTGGTCAGGTGGTACAGCACGCTGGCGCCGACGACTCCGCCACCGATCACCACGACTTGGGTACTGGTCTTCACGGTGCTCTTTCTAGTAGTCGGTCGGCACGCCACCGGCTTGCACTCGACGTTCGACGAAGGCCTGCAGCTCCTCGGCGATTGCCTCGTCGATCGGCGGAGGTTCGAACTCGGCCAGCATGGCTTGGTGCACCTCGGCGGCCCGAGCGTCGGCGGTGGGCGAACCGGCTTCCTGCCACGACTCGAAGTTGCGCCAGTCGCTGATCATCGGCGAGAAGAACGCGGTGCGGTAGCGGTCTTGGGTGTGCTGGGTGCCGAAGAAGTGGCCGCCCGGGCCGACGTCGGCGATGGCCTCGAGGGCCATGGTGGCGTCGTCCACCACCAGCGGTTGCAGGAAGGTGGCCACCATCTGGAGCAGGTCGGCGTCGAGCACCATCTTCTCGAACGAGGCTCGCAGTCCACCTTCGAGCCAGCCCGCACCGTGGAACACGAAGTTGGCGCCACCCATGATCGCCCCCCAGAGGCTGAACACCGATTCGTATGCGGCCTGGGCGTCGACCGCGTTGGCCGCGTTGACATTGGACGACCGATACGGGATGCCATACCGCCGGGCCAGCTGGCCACCGAGCAGGGCGGAGTGCATGAACTCCGGCGTGCCGAACGCGGGCGAACCGGATTTCATGTCGACATTGCTGGTGAACCCCCCGTACATCACCGGTGCGCCGGGGCGGGTGACCTGGGCCAACGTGATACCGGCCAGTGCTTCGGCGTTTTGTTGCGTGACCGCGCCCGCGATCGTGACCGGAGCCATGGCCCCGGCCAGGGTGAAGGGGGTGATGACCGAAATCTGGTTGCGTTCGGCGTAGGTGACGATGCCCTGGGCCATGGGATCGTCCAGTCGAAGCGGCGAGGACGTGTTGATGATCGAGTAGATCGACGGTTCGGCGTCGAGCTGCTCATCGGTGATGCCACGGGCGATGCGGCTCAGCTCCAGACAATCGAGGTTGCGCTGCCGGCCCAGGCTGTAGGCGTGGATGGGCTTGTCGCTCAGGGTCAAGATGTCGTGGGTCGCGTGCAGGTGGCGGACCGAGGGGTGGATTTCGGCCGGTTCGACCGGGTAGCCGCCGTGGACCTGCACCGCGTTCAGGTGTTGGCTGAGCCGGACCAGGTTGCGAAAGTCCGTGGTGTTTCCGGTGCGGCGACCACCGGCCAGGTCGCTCACGTTGGGGGTGCTGGCCACCGCGCCGAACACGACATGGTCGCCGCCGAACCGCACATCGTGGGCCGGGTTGCGGGCGTGCAGCGTGAATTCGGCCGGCGCGCGGGCGACGTACTCGGTGACCATTGCGGGATCGAAACGCACCCGGTCACCCGCGACCAGCGCGCCCGCGCCGGCCAGGCGGTGGCGAGCGTCGGCGTTGAGCACATCGATGCCGATGTCGCGCAGAACCTCGAGCGACGCGTGGTGGATTGCCTCGAGCTCGTCGTCGGACACCGCTCTTGTTGGTTCGAACCACCGACGATGGTGGCGGTACGGCGGCTGCTGGATCCGGGCGGTCGTGTCGCCCTCTGACTCGCGGTTCCGGCGAGATCCACCCCGACGACCGGTGCGGGCGGCAGCGGCATTCTCGCCGGCACGCTCGGTCATGTCGTGCTGAACACTGCGGGTTCGAGTCCTCGGCTTCGGGGTCGGCGGCAGCCGCTGACCGGTTGCGGAATCGTAGCCCTGGTAGGGCGAACGGGGAAGGAGCAAAAGGGGAGTGGACGTCGAAGGAACCGGTGCTTGGCCGGGTCGTGGGCTGGCCGACGGGGTCCCGCCTCTGTTTAGGTGGTCACATGAGGGGATCATCCACGTATCAACATTCGACCGAGCCGCGAGTGAGCGTGCCGCTGCGTCGTTGGGGGTCGGCGCTGCTGGCGCTTGCCCTGGTGGCGGCGGCGTGCTCGAGCGACGGCGAGTCATCGCCGGCCACCGAGGCCCCGACCACGACCGCGTCGGGCGAGGTGAGCACCGAAACCACCACACCGCCCGCGACCAGCGAGGCGCCACCGATCGACGTCGACGATCGCGCCTTCTACATCCTGCCGCCGGGCAACTACGGCGGCCTCCCGACCAACGATGATTCGCTCGATCAGTTGGCCTTGTACGACGGCCTCACCCCGCTGCGGGGCAACGTGACCGACACGGACATCGAGGAGCTCTACCTCGCCCAGGACTTCGAGCCGATCGGCGAGACGACGGTCGAAGACACCGGGCGGCCGGGCACGACCATCACCTACGACGAGTTCGGCGTGGCCCACATCG
>JABDJW010000431.1 GCA_013002375.1 Acidimicrobiales bacterium
ACCCTGACCTAGGCCTCTTCGGACTCGAGGTCGGTTTCGTCGGCTTCGTCGGCTTGGCGGTGGAGTTCGTTGGCCCGGCGGTTGGCCAAGAAGAGCAGTCCGAAAAAGATCACGATCGGCGCGGCGACGAACAGGATTTCGTCCCACCCGCCCTGGTGGGCCAGAAGGATGGCGAGCCACATCGTTCGAGCCTATGCGGAATTCCGACGCAGCTGATGGCGTTCGACCAGAAGTAGCGAACCGAACCTTCGCTTGGGTCGTGAAAGCGGCCCCGAGCTGCGAGAATAGAAGTCCGTCACCCTACGGGAAGCCCACGCTGAAGCCCATGTCATCCGCCGACACCCCTGCCGCCGACACCCCTGCCTCTGACAAGAGGAACAGCACCGATCTCACTGCTCGGGTGGCCACGGTGATCGAAGTCATCCGGCCCGCGATCCAAGCCGACGATGGTGACATCAAGCTGCACGAGGTCGATGCCGACACCGGCATCGTCACCGTCGAGCTGATGGGCGCCTGCGTGAGCTGCCCGGCGTCGACCCAGACGCTGAAGGCCGGCGTCGAACGCATTCTGAAGGATCGGGTCGACGGCATCACCGAGGTCGTGCAGATCAATGCCGATCCCATGGCCGAAGTCGGTTCCGACGCAAGCACCGGTCGCACGACCAGCCCCCTCGTCCCGAGCGACGGTACGGCAGTCTCTTTGTGACCGATACCTGCTATCGGCACAGCGACCGACCCGCCGGGGTGGTCTGCCAGCGGTGTGACCGCCCGATCTGTCCGTCGTGTATGACCCAAGCATCGGTGGGCTTTCACTGCCCCGAGTGTCTGCGGTCGGGCAAGCAACAGGTGATCAACAGCCGGTCGATGTACGCCAATCCGGTGCTCACCATGGGGCTCATCGCGGTCAACGTGTTGGTGTTCCTCGTCGGTCAGGGCAGCGGCAGCGCCGACCGCATTGGCCGGGGCGTCAACGATGTGTGGCGCGACTATGCGCTGTTCGGTCCCGAGATCGATCTCTCGAACGAATGGTGGCGCATCATCTCCGGCGGCTTCATCCACGCCGACCTGCTGCACATCGGGTTCAACATGTACCTGCTCTACATGCTGGGCCGGCAGCTCGAATCCGTGATGGGCAACGTCGACTTCTTCCTGCTGTATTTCGGCGGCTTGGTCGGCGGCTCGTTCGGTGCGCTCCTGCTCACGCCGAACGCGCTGACCGGTGGCGCCTCGGGCGCGGTGTTCGGATTGATGGGCGGCTACATCGTGTTTCTGCTCAGCCGGGGCCTCGGGTCGCAGATCTTCGCCGGCGGGCTGGGCGGCATCGGCGGCCTCGTGATCATCAACGTGCTGTTCTCGTTTCGCGGCGGCGTGTCGCTCGGTGGCCACCTCGGCGGGCTGGTGGCCGGCTCGCTACTGGCCTTCGTGCTCACCGGAGCGAACAAGGCGATCCCGAACCAATGGGCGCAGCGCGGCGTGGCCGCGGTCATTGCCGCCGGGCTGGCCGGGGCTTCGTACTGGGCGGCCGGAACGTGGTCCGACCCGTTGTTCGGCACCGGCGGCTTCTAGCCCGGGCGTTCGATCAGCAGCTTCAACCGACGCAGGTTGCGGCGCCAGATCAGTTTGAGAATCGGCGCGCCGACGATCTCACCGATTGGCCCGCCGAGCCACCACGGAAACGAGAGCGTTTCGGCCCACACGAAGGCGGTGTTGCGGGGGCCGGATGGCTCGAGCGAGAAGGCGCCGGTACCGGTCACCAGGCCGACATGGCGTACGCCCATGCGGCGACCGGGCTCCCATTCGGTGATCTCCATCTTGTCGGTGAGCTTGATCGGGCCCACCTTGGTGTCGCAGTCGAAGGTGGTGCCGACGCCTCGGGTGGATTCGGACGTGAACCGGATCGCCTCGGCGTCGGCCATCCAGTCGACGTGGTTCTCGACCGGCTCGACGAACGCCCACACCTCGTCGGGTGGCGCCGCAATCTCGATCTCGACTCGAATGTCAGCCATGGCTGCACGGTAGGGCGGATTGGGTCGTCGCGGCTGATCGAGCGGACTGACTATCGCCGTCGATAGACCGAAACGTGGGCGGCGGACGTCTCGTCGAACGGCTGGCCGGACCAATCAGCGTCGCGGCGATCGAGGGTCAGGCCGGCGTCGGCGGCCATCTGATCGAGCTGAGTCGGCGTGAGGTAGCGCAGCTGCCACGGGCGGAGCCGTACCCCGCCGGCCTCGGTGAGTTCGATGTGTTGGCCGATGATGCGCTGTTGGTCGGGGTCGACCTGGGTGGCGGTGAGGACGACACGATCGAGTTCGATGGTTTTGGGTCCCATCGCCGAGCGCGGGGTCAGGTCGGGATCGGGCGGCACGAACGCTTCGAGCACGAACCGACCATCGGGGGCGAGGAGCGCCGCCACCGCGTCGAGCGCGGCCCGTTGCGCCGCCTCCGTCGTGAGGTTGAAGAAGGTATTGAACGCCACGAAGATCACGCCGAACTGCCCAGCCCGGCGAAGCGGGGGAGCGGCGATGTCCCCGAGGACGACGCTGACCCCGGCGTCGGCCGGAAGTCGATCGGTCATGGCGGCCGACGCATCGAGACCGACGACCGGTACGCCGGCGGCGGCCAGCGGTACCGCCAACCGGCCCGAGCCGACGCCCAACTCGAGCACCCGGCCGTTGGTCTGGCCCGCGAGGGCGGCAATCGTCGCGACGGTGGCTTCGACATCGCTGACATCGGCGTACCACTCGTCGTAGACATCGGCGAACGACGCGCCGTAGCTGCTCGGCCCGTAGTCGGCGAACGGCGGTTCCGCAGGGTTGGGTTTGGGCACGGCCCGCATTCTGGTCGCGTGAGGCGTTCTTGGGAATCCGGTCGGCTGCCGGCGCGCCCGGGCGCATCCGGCCCGCCGCTGGCGGCCATCACCATTTCGGCACCATTTCGGTCGGTCGGAAAGAGCCGTAGCCTGAAACCGTGAGCGAGCCACAGACGTACCTCGATCACGCCGCGACGACGGTGATGCACCCCGCCGCGCTCGAGGCCATGGTGGCCGAGATGCAGCGGGTGCAGGGCAACCCGACCGGCGCACACCGCATCGCTCGCGATGCACGGCGCCGGCTCGACGACGCCCGTGAAATCATCGGCGATCTCACCGGCTCCGACCCCGGGGGCGTGATCTTCACCGGCGGTGGCACCGAGGCCGACAACCTGGCGATCACCGGGCTGGTCGGGCCCGGGGCTCCGGCCGAGGGCAAGCTCGCGGTGTGCCCGGCGACCGAGCATCACGCCGTGCTTCACCCGGTCCAGGCGCACGGTGGTCGGGTTGTCGGCGTGAATCCCGACGGCACGGTCGATCTCGATGCCCTGGCCCAGGCGCTCGATGCCGAGGTTGCTGTCGTGTCGGTGATGGTGGCCAACAACGAGAGTGGCGTCATCCAACCGCTCGAGCCGGTCCGAGCTCTCATGGACGAACGGGCCCCCGACGCGGTTCTGCACACCGACGCGGTGCAGGGCGCGGTGTGGCTCGATTTGGCCGAGGCGGCCGCGCCGGCCGACCTCCTCGCCTTGAGCGCCCACAAATTCGGTGGGCCGATGGGCGTCGGTGCGTTGATCGTCAAACACGACACCAAACTCGCGCCGCTGTTGCTCGGTGGTGGGCAGGAACGCGAGCGGCGGGCCGGCACCCAGAACGTGCCCGGCGCGGTCGCGATGGCAGCCGCCTTGGCTGCCTACGCCCGCGATCGAGCCTCCGAGAATGCCCGGTTGGCCGCCGAGCGCGATCGTTTGGCCGATGGTCTGCTGGCCGCGGTGCCCAACACCTTCGAGTCCGGCGATCGGGCCAAGAAGGTGCCCGGTTCGTGTCACCTTTGCTTCGACGGCATCGAGAGTGAAGCCTTGCTCTTCCTGCTCGAACGCGAGGGCATCTACGCATCGGCGGCGTCCTCGTGCAGCAGTGGCGCGCAGGAGCCTTCGCATGTCTTGGCCGCCATGGGGGTGTCGCGCGAGCGGGCCCAGGGTTCGCTGCGGCTCTCGCTGGGTCGAGCGACCACGAGCACCGACATCGATCGGGCGCTGGCGATCATCCCGCCCGCGGTGGCGCATCTGCGGGAGGCGGGCTCGTGAGCGGCACCATCGCCTCAGCGGCGGGGAGCGGCACCGTCGCCGTCATGATGTCCGGCGGCGTCGATTCTGCCGTCGCCGCCGCGCTGTTGCTCGAGCAGGGCTATGCCGTCGTCGGCGTCACCATGAAGCTGTGGGGCGGCGAGAGCGATTCGGGTTGTTGCTCGGTTTCCGACGTCGACGATGCTCGGCGCGTCGCCGACCAACTCGGCATCGATCATCACGTGTTCAACTTCGGCGACACCTTCGACGAGTTCGTCGTCGACCCGTACGTGGCCGCGCACGGCCAGGGCCTCACGCCGAACCCGTGTATCGAGTGCAATCGCCATGTGAAGTTCGATCGCATGCTGGCCCGAGCCGACGCGCTGGGGTTCGACGCCATCGCGACCGGCCATCACGCCCGGGTCGCCACCATGCCCGGTGGAGGCCTGCGCCTCGCCCGCGGCGCCGATGCGGCGAAGGACCAGTCCTACGTGCTGTACATGCTGGATCAGTCGGTATTGCGCCGACTGCTGCTCCCGGTCGGAGAGATGACGAAGGACGAGGTCCGGTCCCACGCCTCCCGGCTGGGGCTGCGAATCGCCAGCAAGCCCGACAGTCAAGACGTGTGCTTCATCACCGCAGCCGGCGGCGGCCGACCGGCCTTTCTGACCGAACGCATGCCGCTCACCCCGGGCACCGTGGTCGATCGGTCGGGCGCAACCGTCGGCTCTGTCGACGCGGTGCAGCTGGTCACGATCGGTCAGCGCAAGGGCCTCAACACCGCCGGGCAGGGCGAACCTGTGTACGCCATCGATGTCGATGTCCCCGAAGCGCGGGTCACCGTTGGCCGCAAGGCTGATCTCCTCACCGATGTCACCTCGATCGGTCGGCTCGAATGGGCCGATCAGGCCCCTGTCGCCGGGCGCTACGGCGTGCAGATCAGCGCGCATGGCCGGGTGGCCGAGGCCGAAGTCGAGCCGGGCCCCGATGACACGCTCGAGCTGCGCTGGGTGGCACCGCACAACAAGGTCGCGGCCGGCCAGAGCGTGGTGCTCTACGAGGCCGAAACCGTCATCGGCGGCGGCATCGCCCTCCCCTGACCCCACCGACACCCAAGCGGTGGTTAGGTGAGGCGGTCGAGGGCGTGGTTGGTGACGCGACCGGGGAGCGATGGGGTGGTCAACAGGGCCTCGACGGCGACCACGCCTCCTTCGGGGTCGCGGGCCTTGCCGATTTCGCGAGGGGTTCGCAGGCGGAGTTCGAGGGCCAGGCCGTAGGCACCGAGGGTGAGATCGAAAGCAGTTGAATCGGCCGGCGCCGGTTGGAGGTGCTGCACCTCGTTGCGGGCGAACAGGACCGGTTCGCGCAAGGCCAGGCCGTCGTGCAGGACGACACCGGCCGGGACGAAGACCAGCCATCGCCGGCTCAGGGTATGCAGGGCGCGGGCGGCGAAGCCGGCCAGCGGCCAGCCGACGATCGTTGCGAGCGCCCCGATGATCCAGTGCTGGTCGGCCAACCACAGCGGGCCTGCGGTCGCACCGACCACGACCGCCATCCAGGCGGTGAGGATCGGCCCCAACAACAAGGCGGCAGCCGGTCGCAGCAGGAATCGGCGCTCGTCTCCATACGACGAACCATCGGCGAATTGGTCGCCGAGGTCGGGGGCCAGCACGGCGAACGAGGCGAGCAAACACGCAACCAGCCCACCGATGCGGGCCAGGTTGCCGGCATCGCCAGGGTCGAGCGCGGCCCAAATGCCGGCGGGGGCAGAGGCGACTGCGCCGATGCGCAGGGCGGTGAGGCTGAGGCTGCGGGGAACGAACGCGATGATCAACAAGGCCGCCCAGCACCCCCAGAGACCGAGCGAAACCGCGGTGCGAAACCCGGTGCGGGTGGAGTCCAGCGCGGCGGCAAACAACGGCCCCGCCGTCAACGGCAACGTGGCCCACACCACCCGAAACGGCCAAGCGCCCAATCCGTACATGAC
>JABDJW010000444.1 GCA_013002375.1 Acidimicrobiales bacterium
GCCGCAGGCGATGGCCTATGCGGAACTCGGCGGGCTTCCCCCTTCGGCCGGGTTTCGCGCCGCCCTCGTCGCGCTTCCGGTCTACGCCATGCTCGGCACCAGCCGGCATCTCGGCGTCGGCCCCGAACCGGGCACGGCCGTGCTCGCCGCGTTGGCCGTCGCGCCGCTGGCCGAAGGAGACCCGGCGCGCTATCTCACGCTGATGGCCGCGCTGGCCGGCATCGTCGGGGTGCTCGCGATCGGCGCCGCAGTCATGCGGCTGGGCTTCATTGCCGATCTGCTCTCCAAGCCAGTTCTCGTCGGCTACATCACCGGTGTCGGACTCACCTTGTTGTCCAGCCAGCTCCGCTCGTTCACCGGTGCCGACATCGACGCCGACGATTTCTTTCCCCGTTTCGGCCAGTTCTTCCGTCGGCTCGACACGATCGATGGAACCACGACGGCCGTCGGGCTCGCGTCGCTGGCCGTGATGATCGCCCTCCGCCGATTCCGCCCGACTGTTCCCGGTGCGCTCACCGCGCTCGTCGCGGCCAGCGCCATCGTGGCGATCGCCGATCTCGACGTCGCTCTCGTCGGTTCCATCGATGCAGCGACACCGCAGTTCGCCGTACCCGACATCACCAGCCGCGATCTCCGCAGGCTGCTTGCGCCGGCGGCCGGTTTGTTGCTGATCGCCTACACCGACAACATCTTGACCGCCCGATCCATCGCCGCGAAGAAGGACTACCGGGTCGATGCGAACCGCGAGCTCTTCGCGCTGGGATCGATCAACCTTGCTGGAGCCCTCGGGGGTGGCTTCCCCGTGTCTTCGAGCGCCTCGCGTTCGATCGTGCCGGCCTCGATCGGCAGTCGAACCCAGGCGTCGAGCCTGGTCGCGTTCGCAACGGTGCTCGGGTTCTTGGTGGTCGGGAAGGGGTTGCTGGCCGAACTCCCCCGGGCCGCGCTCGCTGCAGTGGTCGTCACCGCCGCGTTTGCCGTCATCGACATCGACGGCTTCCGACGGCTGGCCGCGATCAGCTGGACCGAGACCGCGCTGGCCGCGATCACCTGTCTCGCCATCGTCACGACCGACCTCCTGCTCGGCGTGCTGGTGGCGCTCGCTTTGTCGGGCATCGTGACCCTTCATCGAGTCGCCCGTCCGCACGACGCCATTCTCGGCCAAGGCGAGGGCCTGGCCGGTTGGATCGACGTGCTCGATCCCCGGGCCACCCCCGTGCCGGGATTGCTGGTCTACCGGTTCGACGCCCCGTTGTTCTTCGCCAATGCCGAGTACTTCCGTGAGCGCCTGGCCGAAGCCGTCCGGGTGAACCCAACCGACGAAGGCCACATCATCCTCGACTTCGAAGGCGTCGGCTCGCTCGACGCCACGGCCGCCGACCACTTGTTGGCGCTGTGCCGCGAGGTCGCCGCGACCGACGTCTCCGTGGCGATCGCCCGGGCCAACCACGACGTGTTGGAGATCATGCGGCGGTCCGGCGTGACCGACGCGATCGGCGCCGACGCCATCTTCCCGACGATCAACGCCGCGGTCGATGCTTACCACCGCACCGGCGAGCCACCCGAACCAGAGCGGTAGGCACGGGGTACCGCCAACCAGGCTCTATCGTTCGGCCATGCAGATCGAGGGCGACTTCCACCGCGACGGCGCAGTCTGTGTGCGGCAGGCCTTCGGTCGCGTCCACGTCGCCTTGGCCGAAGCCGCCATCGAGGCGAACCTGGCCGCGCTGTCGCCGCGAGCCAAACGGGCCAGCGCGACCGACGACGGAGCCTTCATCGAGGACTTCTGCAACTGGGACGCGATCCCGACGATGGAACGGTTCATCCGCGAGTCGCCGGCCGCCGAGATCGCCGGCGAGTTGACCGGATCCGACACGATCCGGCTGTACCACGATCATCTTCTCGTCAAGGAGCCGGGCACCGCCCAACGGACTCCGTGGCATCAGGACCAGCCGTACTACAACGTCGACGGCCGACAGAACGCCAGCCTCTGGTTCCCGGTCGACCCGGTCGACCGATCGACCACACTGGAATTCATCGCCGGCAGCCATCGCGGCCCCTGGTACCTGCCCCGAACATTCTTGGACGATCGAGCCAAGTGGTTCCCCGAAGGCACCCTGGCCGAGATGCCCGACTTCGCCGCCGACCCCGACCGCTGGCCGGTGATCGGGTGGGCGCCCGAACCCGGCGATGCCGTGTTCTTCAACATGTTGGCGGTCCACGGTTCAGGCGGGGTCAGCGGCACCCACCGGCGTCGGGTCCTTTCGATCCGTTTCCTGGGCGACGACATGGTCCACGCGCCGCGACCGTGGACGACATCACCGCCGTTCCCCGGCCTGGAATCCGAGATCCCGGCCGGAGCGCCCATGGTCCACCCCCGTTTCCCCGTGGTCTGGACCCGACCCGCGTAGCGGGATCGACGCGTTCGCCTAGGAGAGCACGTCCTCCGGCGGGATACGGGGCGAGAACGGATGCGGCTCGGCCGGGTATCCGATTCGCATGAGCAACTGCGGATAGCGATTGGACTCGAGCCGCTCGGCAAGCGCTGAACGCAACGCCGGTGTTTCGATCGGCTGGTTGAGAAACGAACCGGCGAGCCCCTCGGCGGTGAGATGCAGCCACACCATCGCCAGTGCGTCGCCGGTGGCCACCCAATCGGCCGGAGAATCCACGGCCGTCTCGAAGAGCAGCAGCGTAGGTGATTCGGTCGCGAGCTCGCGGTCCCGCGCCGCCTGACCGCGTCCCACGTCGAACGTACGCAGAATGGTCGGCCCCAGCGCCGAACTCAGGTCGCCGTGATCAAGGCTGTAGCCACGAATGCCGTCCCGGCTGCCGGTGCGGTTGGCGTGCAGCCAGTCAGCCAGCTCCTGGCGGAAGGCCTTGTCCGCCATCTGCTGGCGATCGCCGTGGGCGATCAACTCGGCCACGTCGGCCCGCTTCGACTCGGGAATGACGGTGGCAAAGGCCCCTCGCTCCTCGGCCAACGACGCGGCGTCGGCCAGCGCCTCGAGCGGCACCAGCATCTTGTGAAACGGCGAGCGGTTGGTCTGCCGTTTGGGGATCGCGTCGAACAGGGCAAGGTCGGTCGGGCTCGGCAAGACCGGTCCATCGACTCGTACCTCGCTGATCAGGTCGGCGTCGCCTGCCGGCAACCAGGTGACCCGAGCGTGGAGTTCGAGGGCCCGCAGGGCAACGACGAGGTGGGTCGTGGCCGCGGCACAACTCATCAGCAGTTCACGGTCGTCCGGATCGACGACCTTCAGCCGGCGAGAACGGTCGGCCCACACCGCCAGGCCGTCGCGGATACGGCGGAACTTCCAGGGCTGCGTGTTGTGCCCCGATGGCGCCAGCACCGCCCACTGCACGGCAGCGTCGATCCGCTCGGCTGGATCACGATGCAACAACCGACGACGATCGGGCACGTCCCACACGTCGGTGCCGTCGTAGGGCTTCACCTTCGCTCCTTCAGGTCAGCTTCGCCAACGCCTAGGCGGGCACCGGTAGGCCGGCTTGGCGAGCACCGTTCAGCAATGCCGAGTTCGGCTCTGGAGGGAGTTCGGTCAGCGGTTCGGCCAGTTCGGCGACGGTCGGGCCGTGCTGCGCCGCTAGACCGGCGAGCATGTCGAGGTCGAAGCCGTACAAGGCAGCCGCGTTCTCGGCCAGCACCGCTCGGCGACGGGGTTCGTCCATGCCGGCCAGCGCCAAGCGCAGGGATTCACGGCTGAACGGTGCGCTGCCTTCGTCATGCGGATAGTCGTTGCCCCACATCATCCGCTCGGGCGGCAGCAGATCGCCGATCTTCATATCGGTGGGGCCGGGCATCGAGGCACCGATGTAGCAGTTCTGGGCGAAATACTCGCTCGCCAACCGGGGCAGCTTGTCCTCTTCGCGATACTTGAGCTCGCCCATCGAGCCACCCTGGATGGCCTTGACCACTCGGTCGAGATCGGCGATGAGCGGGGGCATGTTGCCGGCCGCGTTCTCGGTGAGCACGAACTTCAATCGCGGGAAGCGTTCGAAGACACCCGACAGCAGCATGTGCACGAAGGGGCGCACGCTGTAGAAGGGCACTTCGGCGATCATGACCGTCGGCGTGGCCGGATACTTGCCGTAGTTCGGCGAGCCGGTGCCGCCGTGGAGGGTGACCGGGATGTCGAGATCCTGCAGATGGGCCCAGAGCCGGTCGTACTCGGGGTCGTAGAGGGGTCGAACCCACGACACGTCCGGGGCGACGTTGGGCAGCAAGACGCCACCGAGCAGGCCGTGCTCTTTGATCCAGGTCGAATCTTCGATGGCGTCGTCGATGTCGTTCAAGAAGATCTGACCGACGCCGGCCCGCTGCCCCGGCTTGCGCTCGCAGAAGTCGACGAGCCACCGGTTGTGGGCATGCAATCCGGCCCGGCGGTGGGTGTAGTCATCGGGCTTCGGCGGTCCGGCAAACAAGACAAACCCGGGGTAGAACGGCGGCACCGTGTTGGGAAAGACGACCTCGGCCACCACGCCGTCGGCCAGCAGATCGGCATCGCGGCGATCATCGTCCCAGTTCCGCACCCGTAAATCGGTGTCGCGTAGATCTTTCCACGGGTTCTTGTACTCGCCCCGCCACGCGTCGAAGTCGGCATGGTAGGCGGGGTCGAGATACTCGCGGTAGGTCTTGTGATTGGCCCCCGCGTGACAATCGGCTGAGATGACGGTGTATCGATCGGCGCTCATACCCGGACCTTACCGAGTGTCCTCGTCGATTTTCGATTCGTCCGGCTTCGCTTGCAGGACCGGCCGGGCCGGAGCCCCCGAGTCGTCGGCGTAGGACACCACCGCCTGACCGATCGTGGGATGGAACGCGCCGGCACCGAGCCGCTCGTAGAGCCCATACCGCCTGAGCCGGTCTTTCACCGGGCCCTTCAGTTCGGCGAACGCGAACTCGATGCCGCGGGCGTCGAGCTTGTCGAGCAACAACCCGAGCGTTTCGCTACCCGTGCTGTCGATGTCGGTCATGGCCTCGCCGGCGACCACGACGCGCCGGATCGCACTCGGTTGATCCTCGATCGCTTGGAGTAATCGTTCCTCGAAGTAGGGCGCATTGGCGAAGAAGAGCGGTGCGTCGAACCGGAACAGAAGGAGACCGGGCACCCGGTACGCGTTCGGGTGCCGCTCGGTGTCGTGGTAGCCCTTGCGGTCGGCGAGCCGCCCGAGCACTGCGGTGTGCGGCCGCCACCGCATCCAGACGAACACGCCGAGCGAGACGACGATGGCGATGAGCAGCCCCTCGAGCACACCGACGAGAACCACGCCGAGCATGGCGATGACCGAAGCAGCAAAGTCACTGCGGCGCGCTCGGGCCAACCACGCGATCGTCTTGAAGTCGAAGAGGGCGAAGGATGCAACGATGACGATCGCCGCGAGCACCGAGGAGGGAAGGTCGGTCAAGAGATCGTTGGCGCCGACCAACAACACCACGATCGCGAAGGCAGAGAGCACGCCGGTCAGTTGACTCTTCGCACCCACCGAATCGGCGACAACCGTTCGCGACGAGCTGGCGCTCATCGGGAAGCCCTGGAAGAGGCCGGCGGCCAGATTGGCGGCGCCCAGGCCGACGGCTTCGCGATTTTGATCGATCCGGTGGCCGCGTTTGGCCGAAAAACTTCGGGAGAGAGCAGCGGTGTCGGCCACCGAAACCACCGCAACGGCGAGCGCGCCGACCAGCAGGGAGGCAAGATCGCCCCAGTCGATCGTGGGCACGGTCGGCGTGGGGAAACCCGACGGCAACGCGCCGACCGTCGCCACGCCGTCGTCGCCGAGATCGAACAGGGCCACGATGGCAATCGACACGACGACCGACAGCAGGACCCACGGCACGCGCGGCGCCCGCAGCCGGCCGACCCCGATCACCACGATGCTGGCCGCGCCGAGCAGCAGCGACGCCGTGACACTCTCACCGTCGAACACACCCTCGACGAAGTTCGCCACCGCGTCGATGAAGCCGTCGGAGTCGGAGCTGAACCCGAACAGCTTCGGCAGCTGGCTCGCCAGCACCAACAGGGCGATGCCGTTGAGATAACCGATGCGAATCGGCATGGACAGCAGGTCGGCGACGGTGCCGAACCGAAGCAGGCCGGCACCGACCTCGATCAGTCCGGCCAGGATCGCCACCATGCCGGCCAATGCGACCGCCTCAGCGGGAGAATCGCCGACGACCAGTGGCGCGATGATCGCCGCGATGACCGGCGCCAAGGAGGAGTCCGGGCCGAGCACGAGGGTTTTCGAAGGGCCGAATATCGCGTAGGCGAGCAACGCGGTGACCGTGGTGTAAAGGCCGGTGACCGCGGGCAACCCGGCCAGCTCGGCGTAGGCCATGCCCTGGGGTACCAGCAGCGCGGTGAGCACGAGGGCGGCGAGCGCATCGTTGCGGAACCACGCCCGCTGGTACGTGCGTACGACCGCGATGCCCGGGACCCACCGCGCCACGCCGCTGGCCTCTGGTGCTCGGCCGGGCATCAAGCTGCGGCCCGGAGGTAGGCGACGAGCGCTCGGTCACGATCTTCGGCGTCCTTGCCTCGCAGCGCCCTTGGGCTCGCCGTGGCGAGATAGTCGGCCAGCGCGGTCGCGACCCCTCGCCGGCGCCTGACCTCGGGGAGCGGCGCGATCTGGGTCTTGATGGTGAACACGACCGCGCCGCTTCGCGGTAGCCGACGCAAGGTCTCGCGCTCGGAGCGGAGGAAGAGGCCGGCCACCCGATCCGGCTCGGCGATCGCGGCCATGGCCTGCGCCACCGGTTGGTGGTAGTCCGGTCGGTCGTGGATGAACCAGTTGCGGCGAGCCACCACGCGACCGACCCGCAAGTTGTCGAAGAACGTCTGGACCTTGGCGGCCAGCAGTTCTTCGTAGCCTTCGGTCGGTGCGTGGATCTCGGTGAGCGTGCCGCCCAGTTTGTCGGCCAGCGTCCACTGGTTGCCGAACAGTAACGAACCACCGACGAGGCGCCAGCCGTCGCCGCTGTCGGCCATGAGGCACTGGTCCTCGGTCGCCAGCAGGGCCGAGGCTCGTAAGGCTGCGGGCCCATCGGAGCCACTGGCCGGGGCGCCGACGAATCGCTCGACCTCGGCCAGCAGCTCCCCCGCCGCCGCCTCGTGACCGGGCTGCAGCAGCACGACATCGTCATGATGCTCGAGCAGGTCGGCCTTGAGCGCGAGCTCGGCCCGAGAGCGGTCATCGAACAACAACCACTGGTCGAGATCGGCGTTCCGGAGCCCCATGCGCAGGTCGGGTGGCCCGGGCTGGAGGGGAAGCTCATCGAGCCACTCGTACGGCATGGCCGCAACGATATCGGTAGGCCAAGCTGGACTCATGAGCCGCGCCGATCGCCGGTCTCGCCTCGAACTGATCCTCGAGCGCGACGGCCCAACCTGTGTCTGGTGCGGGCGCACCGTCGCCGAGGGGCTCGTCGCCGCCACCACCGAACACGTCATTCCGCGCGTGAAAGGCGGCCCGAGCTGGATCGAGAACGAGGTCGCCGCCTGTCGGCGCTGCAATGCCCGCCGCGGCCACCGGACCCTGACCTCGTGGGCCGACGAGTGCGAATCCAACGGCTGGCAGCCAGATCGGCCGAGGCTGGTCGCCGTCCTCGAAGCGCTGCACGAGCGGATCGAGGTCGAGGGCGGCCAGCGGCGCGCTCGCCCATACCTGCAGTCCCAACTCCGCCGGCTGCGATACTCCCTGGACGAGAACCGGAGCCCGATCAGCGGATCGGATTCTTGTAGGTATCCAGATAGGTGATGCTCTCGACCGGTGGTCGAGCCGCCGGCCTGAAATCGGTCCCCTTCGTGTAGGCCACCGGCAACAGCCCGGCCTGGGTCATGTGATCGGGAATACCGAGCAGCTCGGCTGCCTCGGCCTCGAGCCCGAGGTGCAAGGTGGTGTAGCAGCTCCCCAGGCCCCGGCTCCGCAGCGCGAGTTGGAAACTCCACATGGCGGGGATGATCGAGCCCAGGAGGCCGGCGGCGAGATTGGTGATCCCGGTTCCGCCCGGCGCGTTCTCGACCGGCTGGTCGAGGCGACCGATGATCATGGGAATCACCATCACCGGTACCCGTTCGAGGTTCTGGGCCAGGTAGTTGGCCGAATCGATGACCCGTCCGGTCTGGGTCTCGGTGTCGGCGTTGCCGGCCGCCGCGGCCAGGTACTCGCCACCGGCGCGACGGTAGAGCTCGGCCAGGCCCGATTTCTTCTCGGCATCGCGCACGACCATCCACCGCCAGCCCTGTTGGTTCGAGCCGGTCGGCGCCTGCACCGCGAGCTGGAGACACTCGAGCAGCAGGTCGTCGGAAATCTCGCGGTCGAAGTCGAGTCGCTTGCGCACCGCCCGGGTGGTCGAGAGCAGTGCATCGGTCTGGGTGAGGTCGAAATCCATCGCCCCACTCTGCCACGAACCCGTTGCAGCGGCGGCTTGGGCCGCGACCGTCGATCTGCAACCACGCTCGCCTCGTGCACCCGCCGCGGGCCATGGAATACCTCCAGACCGGCGCCCGGCGGTCATCGGCCGAGGTCATGACCGCGTTCGAAACGCTCGCCTCGTGAGCACAGGCGCAGGGTCGGAGTACCGGGCGCAGCAGCACTGAAATCCAACCCCACTTCGTTGGACCGACCATGACGTCCGCCGCGCGGCCAGCAGTCCACCCGGCCTGGAGAACCTAGGGTGTGGCTGCGCAGTTTCGGCGACCCGCTGGGGAGGTCCCATGAACACTCGACGACTGATGGCGCATCTTCAGCCGACCGACGACCGTCAACGATTGATCGACGCCGTCGCCGCCCTGGACGCTCCGGGAGCAACCAAGCTGGTCCAGCACGCGGCCGGGCTGGCCCACCCGGGCGAGCATGCGGCCAGCATCGAGTACCGACTCGATGTCGACGACGAGGACGCCATCGCGACCGCGGCGGCGGCGCTCGAGCCTCTGCGCGACCTCGTCGACCCGGACCGGTCGGTGGCCATGGTGGGCACCGATGTCGACATCGTCGCCGGCCCCGCCACCCCCATTCGGTTCGCCTACCTCATGCGGCGCCGTGCCGATTTCACCCACGAGCAGTACCTGACCCGGTATCTCGATGGCCACGCCCGGTTCGGTATCGCCACGCCGGGGATCGAGGGCTACACCCAATTCCACGTCGACCTCGGCGCATCGGCCCAGGCCGCAGCGAGGCTCGGCCTCGGCGTCTCCGATTTCGACAGCGTGAGCGAACTTCACCTGGCTTCGCTCGACACGTTCTTCGCCGCTCTCGCCGAATCGGGCTTCGGCACCGAAGCCACCGAGGACGAAGAGAAGTTCGTCGACCGGGCCAACAGTTGGGACTACGTCTACGAAGTACTCGACTAGGCCTCCAGCGTCGCCTGGGCGAAGTCGCCGAACCGACAGACGCTATTCCGGCGAGTGGCAGACGGCCTCGACGTTGTTGCCGTCGGGATCCCGCACGAACGCGCCGTAATAGTTCGGGTGGTACTCGGGCCACACTCGGGGCTCGTGGAGCACTTCGGCTCCGGCGGCGACCGCGGCATCGAAGAACGCGTGCACCCCAGCACGATCGGGCGCGGTGAACGCAATGTGCGATTCCCGAAAGCCCTCACCGGTGAGGTGCCGACCGAGCCAGAAGTCGGGCATCGGCGGAACGCCGTACCCGATGACCTCGCCGAAATCCATGAGCCGTTCGCCCCCGACCGTCGCCAGCACCGCGTCGTAGAACGCGGCGCTGGCCTCAAAGTCGGAGCATTGAATCGAGAGATGATCGAGCATGCGGCAATTCTCTCATGAACGACCAGGGGTGGCCGCCCGGATCGATCGCCCCTACTCCCGATAGCCGTAGGGCTGGTCGGTCGATTGGTGGCAACACCGCGAGCTCCCTCAGGAGGAGGGCTCGTAGATCTCCTCGATCGTCGGCCGCCAGTTCTTGTGTACCGCCATGCGCCTCACCTTCAGCGTCGGCGTGACCTCGCCGCGCTCGGGCGACAAATCAGACGGGAGAATTCGGAACTCGCGGATCGATTCGGCGCGGGAGACCGATTCGTTCGCGCCGTGAACCGCCTCGTCGATCTCGGCCCGCAGCTCGGGCGACGCGATGAGTTCGGGCAACGCTTTGAACTCCAGGTCGACCTCGGTTTGCCACTCGACGATGGCCTCCTCGTCGATCGTGACCAGGGCGGCGATGAAGGGACGATTGTCGCCGACGACCATCGCCTGGCTGATCAAGCGATGCGAGCGCAGTCGGTTCTCGAGCGGTTCGGGCGCCACGTTCTTGCCGGCCGACGTCACGATGAGCTCCTTCTTCCGCCCGACGATGCGCAAGAACCCCTCGTCGTCGAACTGGCCGACGTCGCCGGTGCGGAAGCGGCCTTCCTCGTCGAAGGCCTCAGCCGTGGCGGCCTCGTTCCGCCAGTAGCCGCCGAACACCTGGGGCCCCTTGACCAGGATCTCGTCGTCCTCGGCCAACGTGATCTCCGTATCGGCCACCGGCAACCCCACCGTTCCCGGCTTCCAGCCATCCAGGCGATTGATGGTGAGAATCGGGCTGGTCTCGGTGAGCCCGTAGCCCTCGAAGACCCGCACGCCGGCGCCGTCGAAGAACGAGCAGAGGTCTTCATCGAGCGGACTTCCGCCCGAGAACGCGATCTTCAGCTCGCCACCGAACGCGGCCCGTACCTTCGAGTACACCACCGGGTCGAAGACGGCATGTTCGGCACGGACCAGGGGCGACACATGACCGGCCATCCGTTGCTGCGACCATCGCTGGGCGATCGAAACCGCCTTGTCGAACAGCCGGGTCTTGTGGCCCTCTGCGGCGCTCTGCTGGGCCTTGGCGAAGACCTTCTCGAAGATCCGGGGCACCGCGGCGATCACCGTCGGCTTCATCATCTGGAACTCATTGGGGAGCTCGGCCAGCGACGTGCCGAACGCGATCCGAACCCCTCGCTCCAACGCGAACGCGACCGTCGTCTTGGACAAGATGTGGGCCAGCGGCAAGAACACCACCGTCGTGTCGGCCGGGCCGAAGGTGTCGCCGAGCGCATCGGTGATCTGGGCGACATTCGACCGCAGGTTGCCGTGGGTGAGCACGCACCCCTTGGGCCGACCCGTCGTGCCCGACGTGTAGATCAAGGTCGCGATGGCATCGCCATCGAGGCCCTCGAGTCGCTCCGAGACGGCGGCCGGCTCGGTGGCCTCGCCCTCGTCAGCCAGCCGGTCGAGTCCCCCGCCTGCGATCGTCACCACCCGGACATGCTCGACCCCCTCCGCCAACGCGGCCATCGCCTCGGTTTCGGCCACCATGAGATCGGCCTGGCTGTCGGTCAGGATCCACTCCACTTGCTCGGCCGATGACGTGTCATAGATGGGTACCGTCACCGCGCCAATGGCGTTGACGGCCAGGTCGACCTCCAACCACTCGACCCGCGTCGCCGACATCAAGGCGACCCGGGCGCCGGGTCCAACCCCGGCTGCGATCAACCCTCGAGCCAAGGCCACGACGCGATCCCAGACCTCGGTCGAACTCCGGTCGACGAACCCATCGCCGACCCGCACCGAGACCATGGGCCGGTTCGGCGCCGTCTCCACGGCATGGAGCACCGGGGTCAGCAGGTGCTCGCGATCTGAATCTGCTTGGTTCACCATGGATCAACTCCGACGTTCCCCTCGATGCTCCTCCCCCGTCCGGCCCCCAGGTAGGGGCCGAAGTCCCTCCCCGCTCTCGCTCGCACCAGACGCTCGCATCGGCCCGCTCGCGCTGGACGGGTGCTTGACGGCAACATGCAACTCGGTTACTTTAACTATCAGTTAATTAACGCCTATGTTAATTAATGACTATGTTAATTAATGACTATGTTAATTACTAAGAGTAGACGCTGACCAATCACACCTATGACCTTCGCAAACCTCACCGATGCCCACCGCCTCGACGAGACCTTCGCCGCTCTGGCCAACAGCACCCGGCGCGCCATCCTTGCTCGGCTCACGGACGGCGAAGCGACGGTCAACGAACTGGCGGCCCCCTTCGACATGACGTTGCCGGCGGTCTCGCGGCACCTCAAGGTGCTCGAACGAGCCGGGTTGGTGGTGCGGGGCCAGAAGGCGCAGTACCGACCGTGCCGCCTCGACGCCACGCCGCTCGAAGAAGTCTCGACCTGGGCCGAGCGCTATCGCCCGATATGGGAGGCCCGCTTCGACCTGATGGACGACTATCTCGAACAACTACAAACCAAGCAGAAAGACAACCCAGACAATGAATGACTCCTCAGACGTCGTGATCGAACGCACGCTCGATGCCCCCATCGACCTGGTGTGGAAGATGTGGGCCGACCCCGAGCACTTCAAGGCGTGGTACGGGCCGACCGGAGCCCGTATTCCCGTTGCCCAGTGGGACCTGTCGGTCGGAGCGTCGCGCCTGGTGAGCATGGAGATGGACACCCCGGACGGCCCGATGCAGATGTGGTTTGCCGGCGAATTCCGTGAGGTCGTGGCCAACCAGCGGCTCGTCTACACCGAGTCCATGTCCGACGAAACCGGCGCGGTGGCCGACCCCGATCAGGCCACCGAGGTCATCGTCGAGCTCGAGGACCTGGGCGGCACCACCAAGATGGTCATGACCCACGTCGGCGTGCCGGCCGATTCACCGGGTGGCGCGGGCTGGAACATGGCCCTCGACAAGCTGGTCGACTACGTCGGCACCCAGGCCTAGCGGTCGTAGACCGACGGCAGCGCCCCCACCGGTCGCGGCTCCGGGTAGACGAGGGCGAACGCGGCCCGGAGCTCCGGTGACTCGAGCTGGTCCAGATCCAGTCGAAGGCGGCTCCCCCGTGCTCGAAGGTCGGCGTCGAAGGCGGAAGCGACGTCGGCCATCGAGAGCGGACTGGCCTGCCGGGCGTCGCGCTCGCTTTCGTTGCGGTACACGTCGGCCTTCCACAGCACGCTCACCCGAATCGCGTCGAGCGGCGCCCGGAACACTTCGTCGCCGTGGTCGAGGACGGCCCACTCGTCGCCCCCCGCCGGACCCAGTTGTGCGCTCGGACTCACGAGCGGCGTACCGTCGCCGGCGGGCCCAACCGGTCCGACCTGGTGGAACATCTTGTGGTTGTCGCCCACCAAAGCGGTGTTGGCCATCGCGCCGACATGTTCGGTCGGTGGCTGGTCAGGGCCGTCCGCCCAGTAGAGCAAACCCCCGCCGTCGACGTCGTTGAGCCACCAGATCGCGGTGGCCTGGGCGATCTCGAACTGCTCGAACAACCCCGACCACAACATCGTGCGCAGTAACCACATCGGCGTGTTCGTGCGATCGCGGCCATGGAACCGCGGGTTGTCGGTGTGAGCCGGCCCGCCCGCGTCCAACGCCATCATGTGATTCACGTACACGCTGTGCGGTTCGACGACCGTGGCGCCGTAGTACTGCTGGGCCGCCTCGATGTAGCCAGGGTGACGCAGAAACAGTTCCGAGCCGGTAGCGATCTCGCCATCGTGGACCCAATCGTTCTGGAACCACATCGGCCTGGTTCGGGCGTGCGGGTCGGCACCGGGGTTGTACCACCCCCCGAGCGGCGTGTACGGCGCATGCGCCTCGAGGAGCCGCACGACATCGGCGACGTCGTCGATGACGTCGTGCAGCAACGTAGGGGGCGCAGCCAACCGCATGGGGGCAATGTTAGAGCGGCGGGTGCCGGTCGGCCCACGGCATGGCCTCTTCGAGCTGAGCTGCGACGGCAAACAGGACATCCTCGCGCCCGTAGCCCGCCACGAGCTGCACGCCGATGGGTAGGCCACTGTCGGCCCAGTACAGGGGAAGGCTGATGGCCGGTTGCCCCGACGTGTTGAACGGCGGCGTGAACGGCACGACCTCGCCGGCCCGCGCCATGCCCGCCATCGGGTCGTCGGGCCGAGCCAGCATCTCGCCGATGCGGGGCGGCGGCTCGGCCAGGGTCGGGGTGAGCAGGAGATCCCAGCCATCGGCCCACCATTGCTGCGTCGCCCGGCGATACTCGGCCACCGCGCTCAAGGCATCGGCATACTGTGAAGCGGTCATCTGGTCGGCGAACTGGGCCTGCGCCCAATTCTGCGGCTCGACTTCCTCTTCGGTCAGTGCGCGGCCGAGCGCCTTTTCGAAGGAGGTGAGCCCGACGCGCCGACCCGCAGCCCACATCGCCATGAACCTCGACGTGAACGAGGCGTCGTCGAGGGTGGCCGGATGGCTGTCGGCGACGTGGTGCCCGAGCCGTTCGAGGGTGGCGGCAGCACCCCGCACTGCCGCAATGCAATCGTCGTGCAGGCCACCGCCCTGCGGGTGGTAGTCGAGCAACCCAATGCGCAGCGAGCCCGGGTCGCGACCGACTTCGTCGACATAGGAGCCATGCGGCGGCGGAGCGATGATCGAATCGCCGACGCCGGGACCCTGCACCGCGTCGAGCAACCGGGCGCTGTCGCGGACCGAACGGCTCACGCAGAAGTCGACGCCGAGGCCGGTCTCGATGCCGTGGCCCTGCATCGAGATGCGCCCCTGGGAAGTCTTCAGCCCGACCAGCCCGCAGCACGAGGCGGGAATGCGGATCGACCCACCGCCGTCGGACGCGTGGGCGATCGGCACGAAGCCGGCGGCGACCGCGGCGGCGGCTCCCCCGCTCGATCCGCCCGGCACGTAATCGGTGTTCCACGGATTCCGGGTCGCGCCATGGGCGACGGTTTCGGTGACCGGAAGGGTTCCCATTTCCGGGCTGGCCGACCGGCCGAGGGTGACCAGACCGGCCCGCTTGAACCGACCGACCAGGACCGAATCGACGCTCGAGATGGGCGGGTTGGCGGCCATGGCGACGTTGCCGTCGGTGCGGCCCTGCCCGGCGTACTGGATCCACAGGTCCTTCAGCAGGAACGGCACCCCCCGGAACGGACCATCGGGCAGGTCCGACGCGGCGACCTCACGGGCGTGGTCGAACCACCGGATGACCACCGCGTTGAGCTCGGCGTCGCCCGACTCGATGCGGGCGATCGCGGCCTCGGTCATCTCGGCGGCGCTGACCTCACCCGCCGCCACCTTCTCGGCCACGGTGGTGGCATCCCACCATCTGCTCTCGTCCTGGCTACTTCCGGTTTGGCTGGCCCCGCTGCTCTCATCGCTCATCGGACCTTCCTAGCAGACGGCCAGACGAGCGAAACGGTGCCGAGACGCGGAGGTTGCCCACCCCCACCGTCTCGATGGTGGCGGC
>JABDJW010000363.1 GCA_013002375.1 Acidimicrobiales bacterium
GCTGGATACCATGCCAGATGTGACGCGAAGCCGCTGATCCCGCCGGCGACGGCGAGCCGATCCGGTGGGTCTATTACACCTCGGGCACGACGTCGGACCCCAAGGGGGTCCGCCACACCGATCAGACGCTGCTGGCCGCCGGCATCGGGCTCGGCCGATCGCTCGAGATGACCGCGGACGACATCGGATCGATGGTCTTTCCCTACGCCCACATCGCCGGGCCGGACTACCTGATCATGATGCTGTCGGTCGGCATGTCGGCCATGGTGCTCGATGCGTTCACGCTCGATGCCGCCATCGCCCAATACAACCACTGGGGCTGCACGATGGCCGGCGGGTCGACGGTCTTCTACACGATGTTCCTCGGTGAGCAACGGAAGAACCCCGACACGCCACTGATCCCGACGCTACGGCTGCTCTCGGGCGGCGGCGCCCCGAAACCGCCGGAGATCTACTACGAAGTCGTCGAGGAAATGGGGGTGCCGGTCGCGCACGGCTACGGCATGACCGAATGCCCGATGATCTCCCAGGGCGGGCCGAGCGATACCCCCGACCAGCTGGCCAACAGCGACGGCCACCCGATCCACGGCTGCACCGTCACGATCGTCAAGGCCGACGAAACCGTGGCCGCTTCCGGCGAGGAAGGCGAGGTTCGGGTCTCGGGCCCGATGGTCTTCAAGGGCTACACCGACGAATTGCTCAACGCCGACGCGTTCGACAGCGAGGGTCGGTTCCGCACGGGCGATCTCGGCATTCTTCGCGACGACGGCCACGTGTCGCTCACCGGCCGGCTCAAGGATGTCATCATCCGCAAGGGCGAGAACATCTCCGCCACCGAGGTTGAAGACGTTTTGTATCCGCTGGCCAAGGTCGGGGCCGTCGCGGTGATCGGTCTCCCCGATCGCGAACGCGGCGAACGGGTCTGCGCAGTGATCGAGACCGCCGAGGGCGCCGATCCGATCACCATGGACGAGCTCGCGGCGGCCTGCGCCGAGGCCGGCCTCATGAGGCAGAAGGTGCCCGAGCAGCTCGAGCTCGTCGATGCCCTCCCCCGCAACGACACCCTCCAGAAGGTGCTCAAGTACAAGCTGCGTGAGCAGTTCGCCGACAAGCCCTGGCCCTAGTCACTCCATGGCGCTCCACGGGGTCTGACCCCAAACCGACCAACGGGGTCTGACCCCAAACCGGCCAACGGGGTCTGACCCCTATTGGCAGCTGGCGTGATAGTAGTCCGCGTGCGGAGGTGCCGTCAGCCGCCGCGGGCGGTGGTGAGGGCCGCGTCGATCGTGGCTTGGTCGATGCCACACCCGAGCGCAACCTCGATGACCGGCTCCATGGGCTCGGGATCGAACGTGATGAACCCTGGGATGGCCAACAGCTCGGCATCGGGTGCGATGTCGAGCATGCGCTGGCCGGCACAGACCGCAGCACGCGGATCGGCGCCGGCGCCGGTCAGGAAGGTGAACAACGCACCGGGCACCACACCCTCGACCGGCTCGGTGCCGAACTGGTCGAGATCGAGCGCGGTCGTGGTCGGGGCCGCGGTGGTGTCGGGCGTTTCCTCGACCGGCGGCGGTTCTTCGCCGCGGGCGTTGGCCAGAGCGATGTCGATCTGGTTCTGGGTGGCGCCGCACTCCAGCGCCTGGGCGATGACGGGCTCCATCGCCTCCGGCGTGAACTCGGCGATACCCGGCACCTGCAACCACTCGGCATCCGACATCTCTTCGAGCAGCCGTTCGCCGGTGCACACCGCGGAACGGGGATCGGCTCCGGCCTCGGTCAAGAGCGTGAACAACAACCCGGGCACGACGCCCTCGACCGGCTCGGTGCCGAACTGATCGAGATCGAGCACGGTGGTCGGCGGCGGCTCGGCCGGCGCATCGGTCGTGGTAGTCGGCGGCAGCGTGGTGGTGGGCAACGCCTGGGCGGTGTATTCGAATGCGTCGGCGGTGCCCTCGGTCTTGTCGGCGGCGAGGAACAGGCCCACCGCGCAGGCCGCGAGCGCTGCGACGCCGACCGCGGTACCCAGGAGTTCGCGCCGTTCGGTCGCGGCGAGCTGGACTGCGCCCTCCCGTTCCTTCGTGGTCAACAAGCCTTTCTCATCGGCCCAGACCAACAGCGGAGGCAACACGACGAGGGCGGCCAACAATGCGACGGCGACGTTCATCGTGACGATGATGCCGAAGTCCCGCAGCAGCGGCATCGAGGAACCGATCAACACTGCGAAGCCGCCGATGGTCGTGGCCGCCGAGGTGAAGAAGGCCCGCCCGGTTCGCGACGACGCCATGTCGGTGGCGGCCTGGGGGACGAGGCCTCGCTGTCGTTCCTCCAGGTAGCGGGCCAGGATCAGGACCGAGAACTCGGTACACGTCGCGATCACCAAGGGCC
>JABDJW010000013.1 GCA_013002375.1 Acidimicrobiales bacterium
GGATGTACCAGCCCAAGCCGGCCAGGCCGAGCAGGTCGGCCGGACGGCCGGCGGCGCCGAGGGTGGGAACCACCAAGTTCGAAGGCAGGACGAACAACAGGTAGAGGTACGCGGTCAGGAACGTGACCGCGTCCGGACGCCAGGTGAGGAGCCCGTTCTCGACCTCACTCAGCCGGGTCGAGCGACCGCGGTCGCTGGCCGTGACGGTGGCCATGGTGCGGGCTATCGACCCCAGCGGCCGCGTGGGCCGGTGTCGCCTGCTACCGCTCGTAGATCGGGCTCGTCGGCCGCGGCTGACGCTGGGGCCTGCGGTTCGGGCACGCTGGGCGGGCGCCGCTCGGAGGTGACCGCTGCCGGCGGTTCGACTCGATCGGCCGGCGGGGAAGCTGCGGGCACGCCGGCTGCAGGGGGATCGTCCTTGCGGCGTTTCCAGAACACCATGAGGGCATCGATCAGGTGCACCAACATGACGGCGAAGATCATGCCGGCCACCACGATGGTAATCATCATGCGGGTGCGGCCCGAGGAGATCTCGGTGGCCTCCTGCGGCACGCTGAGGGCCCTCGTCGTATAGACGTCAGGGCGTTCGGGTTGGTACGCCTCTACCTGTTGCTCGATGTAACTCACTGCGGTTCGGGCGGTGTCGAGAGCGACCTGAGCATCATCGTTTTCGGCAATGATCGTGATCCGAGGCGGATCGGTGCCGTCGACGGCGTAGTCATTGGCCAGGCCTTGCTCGTTGAACGTGTTGCGGGCCGTCGGGCTCTGGATGATGTCGATCATGTCGCCTGCGATGTCGATCACGGAGCGGGCGTTGCAGTCCAAAGGGTTGGCGTCGCGCAGTTCGCCGGTGTTCTGATCGAAGAACTGATCGGGACACAAAATCCGAAGTGATGCCTGCGCCTCGTACGTTGGCTTCAACGAACTCGACACCGAGTAGGCGCTGAAGGCCACCGCTGCGACCAGCGGGAGCGTGAGATACCAGCGACGTACAAGCACGCCGAGCGTGACCCAGAGGTCCACGGGAATTCCTTCCTGGAGGGGAGAATCCAATTCAGCTTAACCAGCAATCCCCACACGGTCAGTGGGGCATCCGGCTCAGATTTTCACAAGAGGGGGGAACGAGCAGTGCCGCCCAGATCCTCCTCGCCCGCGCTTGTACGTGCCGCGAAACGCCTCAACCCGGCGAAACGCTACGTTGATCCGCGCCCAAAAGCACCTCCTGGGCAACGATTGAGGTGGTCGGATGGCCCATCGACCGTTTCGGGGGCGTCGTGACAAGCTTGCTATGCGCTCGTTCCCGGGCCTGACCTCATGACCAAACCTTCTCCGCCCTCATCTTCGGCGTCATCTTCGGCGGCGCCCGACGCCCCGCCATCCGGAGACCCCTCGGTCGACGACGCCGTGGGCCAGCGCACCGACGCATCGTTCGGCACCGCCGCGTTCTGGTCGTACCTGATGGACGGGTCGCGCGTGATCACCAGCCTGGTGGTCACCCTCATCCTGGCCTCGCTGCTCGATGCCTCGATCTTCGGTACGGCCACGTGGGCGATCGTGTTCGTGTTGCTCATTCGGCTCGTGCTCCAGAACGGCATGGTGGCCGCGATCATCCAGCGCGAGGAACTCGAGGATCGCCACCTGGTCGCCGGTTTCTGGATGGTCGTCGCCGTCGCCGCCGTGCTCACCGTGGCCACCTGGTTCGTCGCACCGCTGGTGGCCGACGCCACCGACGACCCCGCGCTGACCGATGTCCTGCGGGCCCTCGCCGCGCTCGTGCCGATCGGTGCGCTGGGGGTGCTGCCCGAAGCCATCCAGCGCCGCCGCATGGAGTTCCGGCCACTGGCCATCCGAACGACGACGGGCGTGGTGCTCGGCTCGGTCGTAGCCGTGATCTTGGCCTACAGCGGGGCCGGCGTGTGGTCGCTCGTCGCGCAGCAGTTGGTCACCGAGAGTGTTGCCCTCGTCTTGTTGTGGGTCATCACCGACTGGCGGCCGCGCCGTCGCCCGCAGCGTGCTGCGGTGCTTGATCTCTTCCCGTTCTGGGCGTCGATGTGTGCCGCCGCGATGGGCAGCTTCATGCGCTGGCGGGCCGACACCCTGCTGATCGCGTTCTTCGTGCCCAACGCGACCGTCGGGCTCTACCGGTTCGCCAGTCGGTTCCCCGAGACGTGGTCCGAGGTCTCGGTGCGCTCACTGCAGAACGTGGCCCTCCCCGAGCTGGCTCGCTATCAGAACGACCGAGCCATCTTCCGGGAGCGGGTCATCGCCGTCATCCGGCTGTCGGCCATGATCTCGATTCCCGCGCTCGGCGTGCTGGCCGGGCTCAGCGAGCCGTTGATCGATCTGGTCGGCGTCGACAAGTGGGGCGATGCCAACATCGGTCTGAAGATCATCGCGGGTGCAACCGCCGTCAAGGCATTGACCTTCTTCAGCGCGCCGGTGCTCCAGGCGTTGGGTCGGACCGGCCTTTTGGCCGCGCTGACCTGGTTCCATGCCGCGGTGTCGGTGGGTGTGTTCGTCGGTGTCGGCAAGGCGTTCGAAGATGCCGCGGCGAACGACCAGGTCGATGGCATCGCCCTCGGTCGGCTCGGTGTGCTGGTCTTCGCGGCGCTGGTCGACGTCGCGGTGGTGAGCCGGGTCGTCGGCGTTTCCGTCCCCGCTGTCGTCGGGGCGATCCTGCCATCGGGGATCGCGGCCGGCGTGGCCTTCGTGGTGACGACGGTGATCGTGCGGCTGGTCGACGCCCTTCCCGCGATCTTGACCCTGGGTGCCGGCGGCGCGGTCGGAGGATTGGCCATGGTGGCCGCCTTGCTCACCGTCGAATCACAAGCCCGTGACTTCGCCGCCAAAGCCCCCGTTGTGGGGAAGTACTTCGCCGTCAGGTCCTAGGCCGCGTGGTAACCGTGGCGTTCGAGCAGCTCCGATCGGAGGCGGCTGAGCACCACGAGTTCCGCGTCGGCCAGAAAGGCTTCGCTGCGTTCGGGCTGCACGAAGTCGGTGGCGCCGGGCCGGATCCACGGCGATAGATCGCAGTGGGCGGCCATCGATTTCAGCGTGGTCTGGGGGTCGGCCAGCAGGTGTTCGAACCGAACCTCCAGCACCTGATCACCGAGCGGCGTCAAGCGCGCATCGGCTTCGTCGAGGTAGGTGGCCCACAGGTCGAGGGCTCGTTCGTGGTCGGCGACCGCCATCGTCATCTGCTGGCGGGCCCGGCGGGGCAGGAACTGGTAGCGCCAGCGCTGCCGCTCGTAGTCGATCGCCGTGCGCCGTCGGGCCGCGAGGGTCTGGCGGTGGATGCTGTTGGCCACGTCCACGCCGTGCCGGGTCACGTGGACCAGCCGGGCATCGGGGAACAGTTCGAGCCACAGTGGGATGGTGAACGCTCCGCCCACCTCTCGCCAGCCCCAGGGCCGGGCGAGGCCGGTCAGCGAACGAATCCGCAGATAGTCGATCGGGCCGAGATACTCGGCCACGCGCGGCGACAGGCAGGCGGTGGTGAAATAGTCGACCGCCACACCCGCGGTCACGGGATCGTCGACCAGCGAGCGGACGCCCGCCGGTGAGATCCAGGTGGCCCCGGCCTCGGCAAAGGCCCACTGGCTGAGTCGGGGGAAGAACGCCGACTCGGTTGAGGTACCGGGGGCCCAACCGGTGAACAGGCCGCCGTTGGCCAGGAGTTCGGTGACGAGTCCGGTGCCGGAGTAGGGCATGCCCACCACGATGACGGGTGGGCGGGAAAGCTCGAATGTGCGGGGCATTCATGCCTCCAGGTGAGGCTCCACCCACGAGCCGTCGACCAGGCTAGACGTCGGGGAGTGGTACATCAATCACCCTTCGCGCGAATTTGAGCCACGCGGCCCACGTCCTTTGCGGGCACACTTGAGCCGTGACGAGTTCCCCCGCCGGTCACGGGTCCGAATCCCAGCCGCGCCCTGACGTCTCGATTCTCATCGTGACCTACAACAGCGCCGACATGATCGAACGCTGCCTCGATTCGGTTGCCGCCCACACCTCGACCGCGAGCTACGAGATCGTGATCGTCGACAACGATTCGCCCGACGACACCGCCGGCGTCGTCAAAGCCGGCTACCCCGAGGTCGTGCTCGACGCGACGGGGGAGAACCTCGGGTTCGGGAAGGGCATGAACCGCGCCGCCCGGCAGGCGACCGGGGAATACCTGCTGCTGTTGAACCCCGACACCGAGTTGCGCAGCCCCGCCATCGACAACCTGGTCGCGTTCGCCCGCGCGAACCCGGGCCATGGGCTGTACGGCGGGCGGACCGTGACACCGGACGGTGAACTCGATCCGGTCAGCTGCCTCGGCCTCCCCACCGTTTGGAGCACGACGTGTTTCGGTCTCGGGTTGAGCACGATCTTCAAAGGATCGACGTTGTTCGATCCCGAGAGCCTTGGTGATTGGCAACGCGACTCGGTGCGAGAGGTGCCGATGATCACCGGCTGCCTCGAGCTCATCGAGCGCGAGGCGTGGGATCGCCTCGGCGGTTTCGACGAGCGCTACTGGATGTATTGCGAGGACACCGATCTTTCCCGGCGGGCCCGGGATCTCGGCTACCGGCCGATCGTCACCCCCGACGCCGAGGTCATGCACGAACTCGGTGCGTCGTCGGGCGATCGCACCAAGATGCTGCTGATCATGTTCCGGGGCAAGGCCACCTACCTGCGCACCCATTTCTCGGGTTGGAGGCAGGCGGTGACGATGGCGATGCTGCAGGCGGGCGTTCTCCTGCGGGCAGTCGGGCAGGCGGTGAGCGCGATCATCGGCCGCAAGCCGCTGGCCGAGCAGCACTACGTGAACTTGGTGAAGCGACGCAAGGAATGGACGCCCGGCTACTAGCGAGCCGATTCAGCTCGACGGATTCAGGTCGACCGTGAAGCCCCAGCGGGCGATGCCCTCGAGTTGGTCGGGACGAAAGTGGCCCAAGTCGTAGTTCTTGTAGCGGCCCACGGTCTCGGGCGTGCCGACCAACTCCGCGTACTGGCTGATGCGGGCGGGGGAGTCATCGAGGCCGAGGAAGCTGACGAGCTTCGTGATCTCCGGTTCGGGATCGCGGATG
Source organism: Acidimicrobiales bacterium (assembly GCA_013002375.1). Lineage (GTDB taxonomy): Bacteria > Actinomycetota > Acidimicrobiia > Acidimicrobiales > SHLQ01 > JABDJW01. Next base: position 5,076 of record JABDJW010000013.1, read on the forward strand.
AGTCGCTCGTAGTCCAGCGAGTAGAAGCGATCGCGCAGTAGCTCCGGGCCGAGGCGGTGGGCCCGTTCGGTGGCGTGGAGCCACAGATCGACTTGGGCGATCTGGATGCCCTTGGCATCGGCCGGCACGTCGATGTCGAAGAAGGGAGCCCAGTTGTTGAGTTGCTGCAGGTTCTGGGTGAACGCCATGTCGAGCGGGTGACGCATCACGTAGACGAAACGTAGACCGGGATGCAGCTGGCGGAGTTGGGGGAGGAAGAGGTGGGTGTTCGGCTCCTTGTAGCCCCACGCCACCGCGCCCTTTTTCGGACCTCGTTCGCGGACCGCGCCCAAGGCGTAGCGGAGGCGGCGCGCCAGGTTCGGGTGTTCGGTGGTGAGCGCAGCCCGCCAGACCGCAGCGAGATCGGTGACACCGGCATCGCCCAACAGGAAACGTTGGACCCGCTCGAAGGTGGCCAGAATCTCGGCATCGGACGCGGCCCGCATGTGGCGCGGCCGGTTCATCAGCATCGAGACGGTGAGGTTGTCGTTCGGGATATTGAGGTTCGAGCCGAGATGGACGTCGGCGGCCATCAGGATCGCGCCGATGACCCGGGTGCCCGAGCCACCCAGTGCTCCGACGACGATCGGTCGGGCGGCGAAGTCGGCGTTGGTCGACATCGCTAGACCTCGTATCCGTGCTTGGCCAGGGTGTCGGCGTGCCGCTTGGCCACCGCGACCAGGTCGTCGTCCTTGCGGAAGGCAAAGGCTCGGTTCACGTCGACTCGATCGGCCCAGGTGGTGGATGCCGGAAGACCGCAGAACGCCAACAGGCGTTCCATGATGGGGTCAGGGTCAGCGAGGAGATCCTCGTAGCGGAACTCGAGGGTCTCGCCCGGGAAGGAGTCGACGATCGCACGCGCCTTGGTGACGTAGGTGTCCCACAGTTCGATGCCATTGGCGATGTCGGCCACCCGGATGCTCGTGTTCAGGTTCGTGCGCCGATCGATCACGTTGTAGAGCAGCCGGCGCTTTCGGTAGCGAGCGATGTAGGCGGTGAGTTCCTTGTCGTAGCGAACCTGGAGGCTCCGGGCCACGTCGACGCCGTGCCGGGTGACGTGCAGCACCTTGCCGTTCGGGAAGGCGCGATGCCACAGGGGAAAGGTGAGGGTGGTGCGAGGATCCTTCCAGCCCCACGGTTCGGTCGCGCGCGTGAGGGAGCGGTAGCTCGCGTACTTCTTCGGTCCGAGGAACTCGATCGTGCGCGGCGACCTCACGGTGTGCTGCAGGTAGTCGGCCACGTAGTCGCTGGCCTTCTGATCGGCGAGCAGGCTGTCGATGCCATCGGGGCGATCCCAGGTGGCCGAGGCCTCGCGCAGCACCCAATCGTTCAGCTTCTGGAAGAAGTAGGCCTCGCGATGATCGGGCTGGGTCTTCCAACCCAGGAACAAGCCGGACTCGTGCAGGAGCTCGGCCAACATGCTGGTGCCCGACCGGTGCATGCCGACGATGATGATCGGCGTCGCGGTGTTCATGGCTGCCTTGTCGCAGTATTCATCATTGCCATTCGGGGTTCGATCGGAACGCCAGTGGCCTGGCGGGACACAAGTGTAAGCGGCGACCGGACCTTGCCTGATCCATGCCACGGGGTCTGGGGTGGTCTCGGCGGCGTGGTCGGGGGTCGGCCGGTGCCGTTCGTTGGGTGCCAATCGGACGCAAGCGCCTGAGCTTGATGGGTTCGCGCCGGTACGGCGCAGACCTTCGCCGTAGGGCCTGGCCGGTCGGGCGGGCGTGGGCCGAATGACCTCGTCGGCCTGGGCCGCTCGGACCAATGGTCCCGCTCAATTGTGGAGCGCCGCTCACATTCGGGCATCGGACACCGATGGCTCAGCAGTACGTCCGACCCGCTGGAGAGACCGCACATGAAACGCGCACGGATGCAACTGGCTGGCTACTCGGTGGCACTCGCGATGTTGGCCACGGCGTGCCTTGGAGCCGATGAGGCGGCCGTCGTGGTCGAAACCACGCCCTCGATCGCCGCTCCGCTGGAACTCGACACCCCGGAATTGGGGCGAGAGGTGACCGGCGGCGAGGAGTTGCCGCAGGGGTCTCCCTTGGATGATCTCGCGGGCAGCCCGCCGCAGGCCGACGACTGGTTCCCCGAGTTGCCCGCCGACGCCGTCGCCGACGCTTACACGGCCGCTCGGGCCAAGGCCAACTCTGCGGCGCCGACCGCGCCGCTGACGACCCAGCCTCCGACGACCCTGGCAC
>JABDJW010000031.1 GCA_013002375.1 Acidimicrobiales bacterium
ATCTCGACCTTCGGGGTGCGAAGGCCTGGCCTGACGAATTGGTGCTCGAGGTGTTGGTGGCCCGCCTGGCGGCCCTCAGCCGCTAGATCAGCTGGTGAGCTTGGCGATGCGCTTGGCCAGGCGCGACTTCTTGTGGGCCGCGTTCTTCTTGTGGATGACGCCCTTGGTCGCCGCCTGATCGATCGTCTTGATTGCCATGCGGTGCTTCTCGCCGACATCGTCGGCACCGGCCTCGGCGGCTTCTTCGGCGGCCTTGAGGCGGGTCTTGAGCTCGGAACGGACCGCTTTGTTACGCTCGTGGCGGGCTTCATTCTGGCGGTTGCGCTTGATTTGGCTCTTGATGTTGGCCACGACAGTTCCTGAGGTCGAGAAAACGAGAAGCGATCTCGGCAAAGATCAGCTCTGCAGGTTATCCGGTCGGGGTGCCGGCGCCTACTTCCGGCGACCTACTTCTGGCCGCTGCCCCCGGTGGCGGCGATCGGTCAGCGCACGAACACCGGCCGGTCAGCGGTCGACCGTTCGGCGTCGTAGCGGTAGCCCATGCCGGTGAAGTCCCGCAGCGCGCGGACCGACTTGATCCGTTCGCGGATGATCCAGCCCGCCATCTCGCCACGGGCCCGTTTCGCGAAGAAGCTGATGATCTTGGGTTCGCCGCCGTCCTTGGCGTCGAGGAACGCCGGACTGACGAGCTTGCCCTCGAGTCGGTCGGGCTGAACGGCGCCGAAGTACTCGTTGCTGGCCAGGTTGATCAACGCGTTGGCGCCCGGGCTGGCCGCCAGGTCGGCGTTGAGGGCGTCGGTGATGGTGTGGCCCCAGAACCCGTACAGATCGCGGCCGGCATCGGTGGCCAGCTTCGTGCCCATCTCGAGACGGTACGGCTGCATGAGGTCGAGCGGGCGGAGAACGCCATAGAGCCCGGACAGGATGCGAAGGGTCTTCTGCGCGTGGGTGAAGTCGCGTTCGGTGAAGGTGTTGGCGGCGTCGAGGCCGAGGTAGACATCGCCGCTGAAGGCGAGCATGGCCGGGCGGGCGTTCGCGGTCGTGAACTCGGGATTCCAGTTGAGGAACCGTTCGAAGTTGAGTTCGGCCAGCGAGGGCGAGATCGACATCAGATCGCTGAGATCGTCCGGCGATTTCGTGCGCATGACGTCGATGAGCTCGGCCGAACGGTCGAGCATGGCCGGTTGCGAGTGCTTCTTGGTCGGCAGCCGCGATTCGTAGTCGAGTGATTTGGCGGGTGAAACGACGATGAGCACGCTGAGATTTTACTCGGCTTCGCCAGAATCTTCGCGGTCGGAGCCGGGTTCTTCGCGGTCGGAGCCGGGTTCTTCGCGGTCGGCGGCCGCCCACCGCAGGATTTCGTAGAGGGCGCCGGCGGTGATGTCGCCGCTCTCGGCCTTGACCGGGATCTCGTAGACGATGACCTCACGATCGGACAGCGCCTCGTTCCTGGTGGCCCCGATCTTGCCCATGAGCCGGCGAAGACCCCGGTTTTCCCACAGTGTTTCGAATCGAATCCGCTCGACGCCCCAGAGCGCAGCGGTGCTGGCCAGAAGGTCGAGCAGGAGCCGGCCGACGCCCCGGCGTTGGTACTCGTCGATGACCACCACGGTGGCTTCGGCGACGGTCGGATCCTGCTCGGTCGCGAAGAGCCGGGCGACCCCGATGCCGAGCCCTTCGTCAGTGCCGACGGCGCTCGGTTCGGACGGATCGGCGACGACCCAGGCGCGGTGGAGGTGGTGGTCGATGTCGGTGTAATCCTTCAGCATCTGATCGCCGAGTTCCTTGCGATAGCTGAAGAAGCGGAGATAGCGGGACCGGTCGGACAACCCTTCGAACGCGGCCTTGAGCGCAGGCGCGTCATCGGGCCGGATGGGCCGCACCCGTACGGCTGACCCATCGGCCAATTCGGTCTCGAACCCGGTCGGTGGAAGCGGGAGTTCCCAGTTGATTCTCACGAGAGCAGCGACGTGAGCAGCTCGCGGGTGGCGGCGCGCTGGTCCGGGGTGCCGAACTCGTTGGCGACGAAGGTGGTACCGCCGGCATCGAAGATTCCGCCGACGCGATCGGTGACCTGTTGGGCTGAGCCGATGATCGCCACGTTCTCGGGCCCGGACACTCCTTCCCGGTCGAGCATGGCTCGGTAGCTGGGAAGGTGGCCGTACATCGCGAAATCCTCGGCTGCGACCGCTTCGGTGGCCGCAGCATCGTCGGTGACACAAACCGGCAAACCCACCGCCACCTTGGGGGCTGGTTTGCCGGCTCCGTGGGCGGCCGCCGAGATGGTCGGCACGATATGGCTGCGCAGTGTCTCGGGGCCGACCATCCAGGTGGCGGTGCCATCGGCTTCACGACCGGCGAGGCCCAGCATGTTCGGGCCGAGTGCCGCGATCAGAACCTCGGGTTTGGGAGCGGTGATCTGGAGTTCACCGCGGCCGGTCAGTACCTCGCCGACCGCATTGGCCGGTTCGCCGTTCAGGAGGGGCATGAGGATGGCCAGGTATTCACGCATGTGGCGCAGGGGCTTCTCATAGGAGAGCCCCCACATCCCCTCGACGACCACCTGATGGGAAAGGCCGATACCCAGCCGGAGTCGGCCGTCGGCTATGGCGTTCACCGTCAGAGCCTGCTGGGCCATCATCATGGGATGCTGACGGTAGGTGGGGACGACGAACGTGCCGAGATCGATCCCGGGCACCTCGTGGGCGACCACCGCCAGCGAGGTCAGGGCGTCGGCGCCGAAGATCTGCGGCACGAAGAACGACCCGAATCCCTCGCCTTTGGCGGTGCGAGCCAGCTCGACCGTCTTGGCCGCCGTGGCACCCATGCTGAAAATCCCGATATCCATCCCCCGGTTCTAGCAGGCCCACCCTCCCGGCCAGCCTCTGGAATCTGGCGAGGGCATCCCGTTCTGGCGAGGATTCTGTGCGCGCCGCGATCGAGATCCTCGCCAGATTCCAGAACTAGGGCGCGAGGCGGTCGAGCGTACGACGTACGGTGCGGCACAGGTCGGTGGGGTGCTCGCTGTAGTCGGCCCAGGTGAACGACAGCCCGGTCCAGCCGGCCAGCAAGAGACGGTTCCGGCGTCGAGCGTCGGATTCGAACGCTGGCCGGTTGAGGTGATATCGCAAGCTGTCCAGCTCGAGGGCCAGTCGATGGCGCGGGTAGGCAAGATCGACTCGGGCGACGAGGACGCCCTGGCGTCGGATCTCGTACTCGACAACTGGCTCGGGTAGTCCGGCATCGACAAGGAGCTGTGCGACCATTCGATTCCACCGGCTGTCGGGGATGACCTTGTCGCCATAGCGATGCTCGAGGATCCGTCGAAGTGGCCCGCACCCGTTTCGACCCTGCCGGCTGTGGCGGACCAACGTGTTGTACAAATCCGGCCAGTCGATGAGCTGGCGCCGAAGAACCGAATCGATTGCCTGCTCGACCCTGCGCCACCCGACGACCGCACCGAGATCCAGCACCGTACGACCGATGCCCGTGACCGGTATGCCCCGAATCTCGGTCGGTTCGGCGAGGTGCATCTGGGTCGACTGGTGAATCGTTGCGCCTTGTCGGTCGATTCGACGCGCTCGGTCGACCGTGACCTCCACGGGGCCCGAGCGGAATCCGTCGATTTCCCACAGGGCGGCCGCCGTCCGGTGGCTCGCCAGTCCGTCAGCCGACAACGCTGCGGCGCGAGCCCAACCCATCCAGTCCGGTGGTGCGGACGCATGTCGAAACACCGACGGCGCGAGTCGCACCCATTCGCCGGACCTGAGACGTCGACTGATGGTTGCCGGCGAGATTCCGAGCTTCTCAGCCTCGCGACGGGTGATGATGCCGTGGTGTGCGGCGAAGTGTTGCCAAAGGGCGGCGGTCATGGCGCTCCTCGTATCGGCGCGATGTTGCGCATCGCTGATCGAGGGGAGGTGCACCGGCCGAAGTCGCGGGCGGCCGCTTCCTTGAGAATACCGGCAGGAGGAGCCGATGAGCGCCGAGGGACTGGCGAGGGTGTGGTTCGGATGGCGCGCACAATCCTCGCCAGATTGCTTGGGGTCGACCAAAGAGGGTTTCGGCGAGGGTGTGGTTCGGGTGGCGCGCATAATCCTCGCCAGATTGCTTGGGGTCGGAGTCGGGGAGGGGAGTTGGGGCTAGTCGGGGGCGAGTTCGGGGTAGGGCCAGCCGTTGCCGATGCAGCCGTCGAGGGTGACGGTCTGCTGCTGCATGATCGGAGCGAGTTCGCCCTCGCGCGGGCAGGGCACGTGTTGTACGCCGAGATAGTGGCCGATCTCGTGGTTCACGACGTAGTGCCGATAGTCGGTGCGGGTGCCGTCCCAGAAGTCGGTGGCGTTCATCCACCGGTCGAGGTTGATGGCGACCCAGCCGTTGCGGGCGCACGAGTAGCGACCTCCGGTGTCGAGCCCCTCGCACAGCTCGTCAACGGTGTTCGGAGTCGCCACCACCAGCGTGAACAGCCCGCCGGATTCGATCCGCTCGAAGGCCTGGCCGCCGAAACCGATCCAACTGCGCTCGTCCGACAGGGTGAGGTCGACGAAGTCGGCCAACTCGTCGGGGTCCACATCGATGTCATCTTCGACTGCGACCGAGAACCGGATGAGGTCTGGCGACTCCGGGTCGCCGAAGTATCGCTCCGGTCGCGTGGTGTAGGTGAAGGTCCCGGAACCGGTGGCCGGCACGGCGACCGTCGTGCTCGATGCTTCGGTGGCGGTGGTCGTCGCGGGCGCGACAAGGCGTGGCTCGATGGCGATCGGGGCCGGCGATGTCGTCGCCACCGTGGCGACACCCTCGGTGCTCGTTGCGACCTCGGTCTGGCCCGCGACCTCCGTGGACGGCGAATCCGAACCGCCGGTCGTGAGCGCGATCGCGGCGATGGCAGCGAGGCCGAGCCCGAGCGCGATCGCCAGTGGGCGCACGGCGCCCGGCTCGAGGGCGTGGGCGTTCGGCTGAGGGTTGTCCTCCGACCCGATGCTCATCGTCGCACGAGGCTAGCGGCCCCTCGCGCCCGGTCGCGTGCGGCGGTTCTGGGGAACCTCAGCCTCGCTGAGTCACGTTCGGCAGCGCCATTTCGGTATGTGCCGGCGGGCGCAGCTAGTCGTCGAGCTGCAAGGCTGACACGAAGGCCTCTTGCGGCACCTCGACCCGGCCGATGTTCTTCATGCGCTTCTTGCCCGCCTTCTGCTTCTGGAGCAGCTTGTTCTTGCGGGTGATGTCGCCGCCGTACAGCTTGGCGGTGACGTCCTTTCGGTAGGCCTTGACCGTCTCGCGAGCGATGATCCGGCTGCTGATCGCAGCCTGGATCGGCACGTCGAACTGCTGGCGGGGGATGAGCTCCTTGAGCTTCGATGCCATCTTGTTGCCGTACTCGTACGCGCTGTCCTTGTGCACGATCGAGCTGAAGGCGTCGACCGGATCGCCGTGCAGCAGGATGTCGACCTTCACCAGGTCGGCGCGTGCGTAGTCGTCGGCCTCGTAGTCGAGGCTGGCGTAACCCTGGGTGCGTGACTTCAGCTGATCGAAGAAGTCGATCACCACTTCGGCCAGCGGCATCCGGTAGCGCAGCTCGAGCCGCTCGGGCGAGAGGTACTCCATCTTGATCATCTCGCCGCGACGGCTCTGGCACAGATCCATCACGGTGCCGGTGTAGTCCGACGGCGTCAGGACGCTGGCGATCAGGTACGGCTCCTCGATGAAGTCGATCTTGGTGCTGTCGGGCATCTCGCTGGGATTGTCGACCTGCACGACGTCGCCATCGGATTTGTGCACTCGGTACTCGACCGACGGAGCGGTGGAGATCAGCGACAAACCGAATTCGCGCTCGAGTCGTTCGCGCACGATCTCCATGTGCAGCAGCCCCAGGTAGCCGCATCGGAACCCGTGGCCCAAGGCGCCTGACGTTTCGGGTTCGTAGGTGAACGAGCTGTCATTGAGGCTGAGCTTCTCGAGCGACTCGCGCAGCAGGGCGAACTCGTCGCCGTCGATGGGGTAGAGGCCGCTGAAGACCATGGGCTTGGGTTCGCGGTACCCGTCGAGGGCCTCGTCGGCGGGGTGGCGAGCGTCGGTGATCGTCTCACCGGAGCGGGCTTCGCCGACATCCTTGATACCGGCGATGAGGTAGCCGACCTCGCCCGGTCCGAGTCGGTCGACCGGTTCGTTGTCCGGGGTGCGCACGCCGATCTCGTCGGCTTCGTGGTCGCGGTTGGCCTGCATGAAGCGGATCTTGGAGCGGGCCTCGAGCACGCCGTTCATCACTCGGACCGAGCTGACCACGCCGCGGTATTGATCGAAGTGGCTGTCGAAGATCAGTGACTGCAGCGGCGCGTCGGCGTCGCCGGCCGGTGGGGGAATGCGAGCGACGATCGCGTCCAGCACGGCCGGCACCCCTTCCCCGGTCTTGGCCGACATGCGCAGCACTTCCTCGGCCGGGATGCCGAGGACGTTCTCGATCTCCTCCGCGTAGCGGTCGGGATCGGCGGCCGGCAGATCGATCTTGTTGAGCACCGCGACGATTTCGAGGTCGTTTTCGAGGGCCAGGTAACAGTTGGCCAGCGTCTGGGCCTCGATGCCCTGGGCGGCATCGACCACCAGGATGACGCCCTCGCACGCGGCAAGCGAGCGGGAGACCTCATACCCGAAATCGACATGACCGGGGGTGTCGATCAGGTTGATGACATGGCCGTTCCACTCGAGCCGGACGGATTGCAGCTTGATCGTGATGCCCCGCTCTCGCTCGATGTCCATCGAGTCGAGGTATTGGGCCCGCATGTCGCGGGCGTCGACCGCACCGCAGAGCTCGAGCATGCGGTCGGCCAGCGTCGACTTGCCATGGTCGATGTGGGCGATGATCGACGCGTTGCGTATTCGGGCGAGGTCCATGAGCTTGTCCGCACGGTAGCGGTCGCAGCAGCGGTTTCGGTCGTGGCTACACTCGTTTGCACCATGCTCGACGAGCGCAAAACGGCAATATTGCAGGCTGTGGTCGAGGACTACATCCAAACGGCGCAACCGGTTGGATCGAGTCATATCGCCAAGGCCCCGGGAGTGAACGTGTCACCGGCGACCGTTCGCAGTGAGATGGCCGCGCTCGAACAGGCCGGGTACCTCCATCAGCCCCACACGAGCGCCGGTCGTATCCCGACCGAGAAGGGGTACCGCTCCTTCGTCGATTCGATGATCGGCGAGGGCAAGAGCCCTGGGAAATTGGCCCGCGGTCAGGCGGCTGCGGTCCGCGAGTTCTTCGATCAGGCCCACGGCGAGCTCGAAGCCATGCTCAGCGATACCAGTCGACTGTTGTCGGGCCTCACCAACTACGCCGCGGTGGTTGTCGCCCCGGGGGTGGATGCGGCGGCGATTCGCAGCGTGCAGCTGGTCGATCTGGCGCCCCAGGTCGTCATGGTCGTGGCGGTCCTGGCCAACGGCGTGATCGAGAAGCACACGATAGAACTCGCCACCGAGGTCTCGGCCGAGGTCGTTGCTGACGCGGGCCGAGCGGTGGCCGACGCCTTTGTCGGGCAGACCCTGGGGTCACCGGTCTCGGTCGAGAGCCGTGCGCTCGGCACCGACGAGTTGATCGATGCCGCGATCGGCGCACTGTCCGGACACGAGAGCAACGACATCGTCTTCGTCGACGGTCGTGACCGGGTGGCCCAGAGTTTCGAGGCGGTCGAACAGGTGCGCCACGTGCTCACCGTGCTCGAGCGCCAGCTCGTGGTGGTGTCGTTGCTGCGTGACGTGCTGGATCGGGGTCTGCAGATCGCGATCGGCAACGAGACCGGCGTCGAGACGCTGGCCGATTGCGCGCTGGTGGTCGCACCGTACGAAATCGGCGGCGAAACCGCGGGCACCATTGGTGTGCTCGGGCCTACCCGCATGGACTACTCGCAGGCTTTGGCTGCGGTGGCGGTGGTCAGCAACCAGCTGGGCCATAGGCTGACCGAGGGCTAGTCGCCCGCATCTCACCTCCTAGGGATATGGCAACCGATTACTACGAACTGCTCGGCGTCAGTCGCCAGGCCACCGAAGCCGAGATCAAGAAGGCCTATCGCCGGCTGGCGCGCGAGTTGCACCCCGACGTCAACCAGGACGATCCCGCAGCCGAGAAGCGCTTCCAGGAGGTCTCGAACGCCTACGAGGTGCTGAGCGATCCGGACAAGCGCGGTCGCTATGACCGCTTCGGCCCCGAAGGCGTGTCGGGGATGGGTGGCATGGGCGATATGGGCGACGCCTTCGGCGGCGGTTTGGGCGATCTCTTCGACGCATTCTTCGGCGGCGCCGGTGGCGGTGGGCGCCAGGGCCGCGCCGGCCCCCGGGCGGGAGAGGATCTCGAAGCCGTGCTCGACCTCACGTTCGAAGAAGCCGTCTTCGGGGTGGAGAAATCGATCGATGTTCGCACTGCAGTGCCGTGCCCGAAGTGCGAGGCCACCGGAGCGAAGAAGGGCACCTCGCCCGAGACCTGCCCCGAGTGCGAAGGTGCCGGCCAGGTGCGGCGGGTTCGGCAGTCCATTCTCGGCCAGATGGTGACCGCCACCGTGTGTCCCACCTGTAGCGGTCACGGTCAGCACATTCCCTCGCCGTGCGATGCCTGCCAAGGCGAGGGTCGGTCGATCGACGAGATGAGCTACACGGTCGAGGTTCCGGCCGGTGTCGACAACGGCTCTACCCTTCGCCTCACCGGTCGGGGCGCAGTCGGTCCTCGCGGTGGGCCGTTCGGCGATCTCTACGTCCGTACCCGGGTCGAACCGCATCCCCGGTTCGAGCGCGAAGGGCCGCATCTGCTGAGCCAGGTCCGTATCGGGCTGGCCCAGGCCGCGTTGGGCACCCACATCCAGTTCGAGACGCTCGACGGCATCGAAGATCTGGTCATTCCACCCGGTACCCAGACCGGGCGGGTCTTCCGGCTCGGCCAACGGGGGGTTCCGTCGGTGCAGGGCCGGGGCCGCGGCGACCTCATCGTCGAGACGATCGTCGAGGTCCCCGCCAAGCTCAACAAGGCCCAGGCCGATCTCTTGCGGCAATACGCCGATGTCAGCGGCGAGTCGGTGGCTCCCGAAGACTCCGGACTACTGTCGAAGATCAAATCCGCTTTCCGCTAGTGGACGCGACCTCGGGCCCCGATGGCCGCGGTGGGCCGCATGTCTTCGTCGGGAGCCTCGAGGCCCCCGTGTTGGACCCGGGCGATCACCACCATCTCGCCAAATCGCTCCGGCTCCGCGACGGTGACCCACTGACCCTCAGCGATGGTCGGGGGCACTGGTGTGCCGCCCGATTCGACGTCCGGCCCGAGGTCTGTTTGGAGGTCTTCATGGTGCCTGCGCTACCCCCGGTTGGTGTCGGGTTCGCGCTGGTCAAGGGATCCAAGCCCGAGTTGGTCGTGCAGAAGCTGACCGAGCTGGGGGTCGACGCCATTGCCGTGTTCGCCGCCGATCGCTCGGTGGTGCGGTGGGACGATGCCAGACAGGCCAAGAACCAGCGGCGACTCGAGATCGTGGCGCGCGAGGCTGCGATGCAATCGAGGAGGGTGCGGTTGCCCGAACTCCTCATCGGCGTCTCCTTTGTCGATCTCGCCGGCCGGCCCAGCGTGGCGCTGGCCGATCCCGGCTCGGAGGAACCCGCGGGTGGACCAGCACCCTCCGATCCGGTCCGCTGGATCCTGATCGGGCCCGAAGGCGGCTGGACCGACGACGAGCGCCAACGGTGCCCGCGCCGGGTATCGCTCGGGCCGACGATCCTCCGGGCCGAAACCGCCGCGATCGCCGCGGGAGTTCGCCTCACCAGCAACCGCTGATCGCCCGCCGAATTCCCATCGGGTTGTCGCGCGCACGGTGGGGATGCGAACCCCGAGCGTGCGCCCGATCGTGTGCCCGATCGTGTGACAGGCAATTTGGTGCCCCCTGGGCAATCCGCTACGGTCGCGACCACGCTCCGTGTGGCCTTGGATTCGGTTGGTGGTATCTCTCTGATCGGGCGGGACCGAAGCTGACGCGAAGTGGGGCTGGCGACCCAAGCCAGTTCCTTCAACCATCTCACTTGTTGCCAGGAACGCACAGGGACCACATGACTATGTCGACGAACGAAAACGGCAGCGATCCGTACAGCCAGAAAGTCGGCGACCGGCTGCGAGCGATCCGGCGCCAGAAGCGGCTCTCGCTGCAAGAGGTCGAGGCGACCTCCGAGCAGGAGTTCAAGGCCTCGGTGCTCGGCGCCTATGAGCGCGGCGAGCGTGCCATTTCGGTGCCGCGGCTGCAACGGCTGGCCCGCTTCTACAACGTGCCGGTCGATCAACTCCTGCCCCAGGAGGACATTCCCGATTTCGGTGTGGATGCCGAGCCCTCGATCGACCTCAGCGATCGGTCCGAACGTCAGCCGATCTCGGTCACGATCGATCTCACCCGGCTCGATGAACTGTCGGGGCCCGAGGCCGACATGCTCAATCGGTACCTGCAAATGGTGCAGGTGCAGCGGCAGGACTTCAACGGACGGGTGCTCACGATCCGACGCGACGATCTGCAAGCGCTGGCCGCCATCCTCGGCACCGGCGTCGAAGGCGCCGCGCCCCGTCTGGAAG
>JABDJW010000092.1 GCA_013002375.1 Acidimicrobiales bacterium
CCGGATGGCCGTTGTCGCGAAGGTGTTGGGCGGCGGCCGGAGCCAACTCGGTGCCGGGAATGTCCAACCCCTGACCGCCGGTGCCGAACCCGACGCTCCAACGTTGCGTCATGGCGTCGAGGGCGTCGCGCCGATAGATCGCCGCATAGACGCTGCCGTAGACGAATCCATCGGCTCTCGTGAACATGCCACCCACGATCCAGGGAGTGTCGAGTGGTGCCGGCACCGGCTCGCTCCAGACCGCGCGGCCCGCGGTCACCGCGACCGCCGGGTCGGCTGGGTCGTTGAGGGGGCGGAGAAGGTCGGGCAGAAAGGGGCCGGTGGCCTTGATGTCGCTGTCGATCACGGCGAACAGCGGGCCGTCGTCCCGGGTCGAGAGCACCTGATCGAGGGCGACGCCGTGGGGAATCACCAGATCGGGCGACACTTCCAGCACCTCGCACACCCGGCCGTCGCCCGTCGACGCGTAGTGGTGCATGGCCTCGACCGAAGCCGGCGTGCAGCCGTTCGCAACGAAGCGAACCCGGGCATCGGAGTGGGCGAGCAGACTACTGACGAACGGGTAGAGAAAACGAAAGACGTCGCCGATCCACACGACGTTGAAAACGACGTCTCTCCCGACCGCACGTGCTCGCCCCACCCACCGCAATCTAGTGCCGATCCACGCCACGGTCACCCGCAGTGGTCGAGGGGCCGTCGGCGCTGGCGGGCTCGGCGGTGGCTGATCGGACGGCGCCGATTGAAAAACCTGCACTCGCCGGACTTTTGCTGCGCCGACATCTGCGCCACTCTGGGCGCATGCACCACCGTCCGCGCTCGGTCGCCCGAGCCGTCCTCATCCTCGCCGTCGCACTGGCCGTTCTCCTTCCCGCGACCCCTGCCGCGGCGCACGACCCGATCTTCTTGACCACCGACCAGACCACACCTGACACCGGCCCGTATCTCCCCGACGGCGCGATCTCATGGGCGCTCTACGGCACCTTCCCCGAGGCCGACCAGACCCGAGGGTTCGAGTTCGACCTTCGCGCCGGTGACGACCTGTACATCTCGCTGCTGATCCCGAACCTCGAGCCCGAGTTGAGCTTGCCCGATGCCGAGTTGCCCTACGTCGAGCTCACCCTGCCCGACGGCGAGGTACGGGTGCTCGAGGCAGAGATCCGCGAGATCTTCGACGAGCAGTTCAGCCAGACCTCCTATGTGACCCTCGTCGAGCAGAAGGAGCCCGCGATCGCCGGTCGCCACTCGGTGGTCGTGTACTCGCGGGCCCCGGCTCGCTTCACGGTTGCGGTCGGTGAGCGCGAGGAGTTCTTCACCCCGGCCGACCGCACGGTGGATCGGCCCGAGAGTTTCCTCGAGATCGCCGACCCGCTCAACGCCTGGTACCAGACACCGCCGGGCGAGGCTGCCGCGATCGAGGGATCCGAGGCCGCTGAGGTCGATGTTCAGGCCATCGAGGACGAGCTCGAGCGTATGGCCGAGGCCGAGGCCCAGGAGGGCGAGCCGGCCGTCACCACGACGGCCGAGGCGGTCGAGACGGCGGCCCCGCCACCTGCCACCGATGAGCCCGAAACCGACGACGTTGGCGCGGACGACGCGGACGACGAGGCCGCGCCGGTCCCGTCGGGCGACACCGACGACGATCCGAGCCTCGGCTGGGTGCTCCCGGTCGCGATCCTTGCCGTGCTCGCCGCCGGCGGCGGGTGGATGTTCATGCGCCGGAACGCCTCGACATGAGTCTGCGGCGGGCGGTTGCCCTTTTCGTCGCGTTCGCCTTCGCGACCGGTATCGGCGCAGCCTTTTGGGCCAGCCCGGCCGGAGCCCACGAGACAACCCAGCCCTACGTCTATGTCTTCGTCACCGAGAGCACCGTCGATGGCCGCGTCGAATTCGCGATCGATGATGTGGCTGAAGTGCTCGGGCTCGATCTCGGTGGCGACGATGCCGCCGTCGAGGCCACGCTGCGGGACAACGCGGCGCGGTTGCAGGCCTACGCCGCCGAACACCTCACGATCGGTTCCGAAGGCCGCGAATGGGATCTCGAGTTCGGCCGGGTCGACCTGTTCCGCGAGGGCCCCGGCGACCTCGCCTTCGCGGTCGTCCAGTACACCGCCGAGGTGCCGGCCGGCGAAGTGACCCGGGTTCTCGAGATCACCTTCGATCCCTTCTTCGACGAAATCGACGGCCGCGACGGCCTGCTGCTGCTCACTGGCGGCTGGGATGAAGGCGAGTTCGACCGCGACATGGAGTCGCTGGTCACCTACACGTCATCGAGCCGCGCCCAAGCGATCGATCTCGGCGGCCGGAGCCAGTGGGACAACTTCCGATCCGGCGTGACCTTGGGCATCGACCACATCAAGACGGGCCCCGATCACATTCTGTTCGTCCTCGCCCTGTTGCTGCCGTCGGTGCTGGTCTTTCGCGAGGTCTGGCGGCCCACGGGCGGGTTCGGCGCAGCCCTGTGGCGGGTCCTCAAGATTGCGACGTTCTTCACCATCGCCCACTCGATCACGTTCACGCTGGCCGGCATGGAGTGGCTGCCGCTGCCCCCGTCGAAGCTGACCGAGGCGATCATCGCTGCGTCGATCGCGGGGGCCGCGCTGCACAACCTCCGACCGATCTTTCCCAACCGTGAGTGGCTCCTGGCCTTCGCCTTCGGACTGTTCCACGGCATGGGCTTCGCCTCGCTGGTGTCGGGGCTCGAGGTGTCGCGCACCAGCCAGCTCGTGTCGTTGCTTGGCCGCAACGTGGGAATCGAGATCGGCCAGGTGGTCGTGATTCTGCTGCTGTTCCCGGCCCTGTACCTCCTGCGCCGCACCACTGTGTACCTCCCGTTCCTGACGATCTCCTCGCTGGCCCTGTCGGTCGTCGCGCTGGGCTGGATGACCGAACGCCTCCTGGAGGTCGACTTGGGCACCGATGGGCTCGTCGATCGTTTCGCCAGCACGCCGAACGGCTACTGGCTCGCGCTGCTGCTCACCGCCGCGGCCGGCGCAACATATGCCTTCGCCGCGAGCCGCGATGAACTCCTGCCCCTCGCCGATGCGCCTTCTGGCTTGGAGACTGATGTCAGTTCTACAGTCGAGTTACAGGAACACTGAGGCGGGAGACGCCATGAGAAACCGGATGTTACGGCCGATCGCGCTACTGCTGATCCTGGTCGCCGCGGCGTTCGGGAGCAGTGGCTCCGACGACGGCGCGGCCCCCACCACCGACGCTCCGTCCACGACCGAGGCGGCCCCGACCGGCACCGACGCACCGACGGTCGAGGTCGAGGGCGAGACGGCCGCGTGCGGTGCCAATGAACTCTGCGTGACCATCACCGGCTCCGAAACCACAGGCACCGATCTCCGGCTGATGTTGTTCGAGACCGATCCCGATGACTGGCCCCTGCGCTACCGCACGATCCCGACGCCGAGCTGGGTGCTCAGCGAGTACCCGGCGATCCCCGACGCATTCCCGCTCGAGATTCGCATTCCCTTCACCGACAACCTGTTCGCCATCACCAGTTCACCGATCGAGGGCGCGGAGCTGGGGCTGGCCGTCGTCACCGGTGCGGCCTCGCTGATGACCGTCGATTCCACCGACGCACGCGGATTCTCGACTGGGACGCTCGTGTTCGAGCCCGATGCCGCGATGGACTTCGGCGTGATCGAACTCGCGCTCCCGGCCGGCGACACCTGCGAGCTCAACCCCTACAACCCGGCCTGCCTCACCGGCGACAAGTTCTGGGATGCCCGAGTGCTCGGCGACGAGGACGTCGTGCCCGGCGCCATCTACCTCGACGTCGTCGACATCGACGGTGACGGCACCCGCGACATCATCACGGTCGGCGAACCCCACTTCGCCGAACCCGACCGACCGCTCACCGACCTGCGCCTCGGCATCTACTACCTCAACCCCGACCTGACGCTGCGGGAAACCGAGATCCTCGACGAATGGTCCGAGGACGATCAGACTTTCTACAGCCCGTGGGGCGTTCGCGTCATCGACCACGGCGGCGAACCCTTGATCATCGTGGGCACCAACATCCCCGAACTCGCGCCACTCGAGGATGGCACCGGCGCGGTGCTGAGCTACCGCAAGGTCGGTGGCGAATGGGTTCGCACCGAGATCGTGTCCAACCCGCAGCCGACCACCACGAACTACAACTCGATGATCGTCGTGCCCTGCGACATCGACGCCGACGGCGACGACGATCTCGCGCTGAGCTCGGCCTTCGGTTCCTCGGCCGTCGGCAGCTGGCTGGAGAACACCGGCGTCGCCGACCCGGAGTGGATTCCCCACTACCAGCCGATGATGGAGGGCATCGATCCCGGTGTCCGCGGCGTGCTCGGTTACAAGTGCGGTGATCTCGACGCCGACGGCTACCCCGAGGTCGTCTACAACGCCATGTTCGACATCGTCGACAGCGACCCGCCCCGCTACCGGGGCGAGATCTGGCTCGGCCTGAACCCGGGGCCCGACGGCTGGGACGAGCCGTGGGAAGCGGTCGTGATCGACGACGACAACTGGGCGTCGGCCGACATGTGGTTCCACGACTTCGACGGCGACGGCGGGCCCGAACTCATCGCCAACCAAATCTTCTCCTCCACCGTCACCCGGTATTGGCACCCCGGTGCCGACCTGACCGCGTCGTGGGAGCCCGAGATCATCATCTCCGGGCTGACCTCGCCGAGCGACATGTGGCTGACCGACATGGATGGCGACGGCCTGGTCGACATCGTGAGCGCCGACCACACCGCGCACACTGGTGTCTGGCACCGCAACCCCGGCGTCGACAGCGACGAGCCGTGGCGGCCGAGCACGATCTACCGCAACATCCAGATGCCCGGTGACTTCGCCATGGACGACCTGGACGGCGACGGCGACCTCGACTGGATCGGTATCTCGATGCAGTCCGGTCAGGCCTTCGTCGTCGAACAAACCCAGCCCGATTCCGCCGCGGTGATCACGGTCTCGGTGCCCGACGACTTCGACCCCGACATCACCCGCTTCATCCTCACGCTGGCCACCGAGCTGCCCGTCACCGGCATACCGGCCGGCCTGCTCGCGGTCATCGAGAACACCGATGCCGATCTCGACGGTGAGCCCGATGTCGACCAGCTGTTGATACCGGGGCAGGATCTCGTCCTGTCGTTCGATGATGTGGGCCTGGCCGGCGACTACTACGTCGTGGCCGGTGTCTACGTCGAGGGAGGCGGCGATTTCCAGCCCGTACCCGGCGTCGACTACCTGACCGCCAGCGAGCTGGTCACCTTCGGCGAGGGCACCGCCCGGTTGAACATCGAGCTCGGCGACCTGGCCGAAGAACCGCCCGCCGACGGCTAGCAGAGCCAGAAGTATCTACCCTTGCCGGCGGCTGCCCGGAGGCGGCGCCTAGGCGGGGCTCACGTTCAGGTAGAGGCCACTGCGCACGATGTCGCCGGTTGGATCGGTCATGACGCCGGCCCAAAAGTCCTGGAAGCCCGAGTCAACCCCCACGGCGTCTGCGTAGGCGCCGTACGAATCCAGGTCGCTGAAACTGGTGGACACCAAGACCGTCATTGGATGGGCTCCGACGAGTGATTGCATGGTGCGGACGGCGCCACCAAGCCGCTCGATGTGCGGGGTCGCTTCCATCACATTCGCGATGAAGTCGGCAAACCGACCGGGCTTGGCCTGCCACTGGACTGCTTGAATCACGCCGAGGGGCCGATCGTCCGGCGGAGCCCAAGCAGGGTCGACGTCTTGCATGATGCTCGACTCAACCGGATCGGCCGCGCCTTCCGATGAGACACGGAGCCAGTAGGCCGCCCATTCCTCGTCGCCCATGACGGTCTGCATTCCGGCTGCGTGCGCGGCGTTGTCGGCATAATTGATGATGGTGGCGATCACCCCAACGTCGGAGCCTGCGATTGCTTGCAGCGTCGCTGCCTGCAGGCCGAGCCGGGTGAGATGTCCATGCGCTTCGGCCGACGCCGCCATGTGATCTGCGAGCCGACCAGGCACCGTGCGAAAGCCGTTGAGTGTGACTACTGCCATTTTGGTTCCCCCAAGGAATCGTGGCGGTCTCGAAATGAGGCCGCGTGGCGAACCTAACAGGACGAAAAGCGCGGAGCCTTTTGCCTTGGCTCGGGACCCACCAACACCGAACCCAGCATCGCCAGGCGAGACAACTCGAGGAACTCGAAGAGTTCCCGAACGCCCGAGAACCACCACTTGGTGCGACACTGGGAAGCGACCGGCTCTCCGAGCCGCACGCAACCTGACCGGGAGAAGACATGACGTACCGAGTGATCCAGTGGGCGACAGGCACCGTCGGGGTCCACGCCGTGCCGGCGATCCACCAGCACCCCGACTTGGAGCTGGTGGGGCTGTGGGTCCACTCCGACGACAAGGCGGGCCGTGACGCGGGAGAGATCTGCGGCATCGATTCGATCGGGGTCGAGGCGACCCAGGACGCTGATGCCCTGCTCGCCCTCGACGCTGATTGCGTGAGTTACATGGCGCACTCCGATGTCCGGCCCGGCGAGGTGGTCGACGACCTGTGCCGGATGCTGGCCGGGGGCAAGAACGTCGTGAACACCTCGTTCGTGGCCCTGCTCAACCCCCGCCAAGCCGGGTTCCACGACCAACTCCAGGCTGCCTGCGAGGAGGGTGGGACCTCCTTCTACACCTCGGGCATCGATCCTGGCTACGGCAACGTCGGCCTGGCGGTGCACACCATGGCGCTCTGCAAGGAGGTGGAGCGGGTCAAGATGATGGAGATCGTCAACTACGCGACCTGGGACAACCCGCCGACGCTGTTCGACATCATGGGATTCGGCAAGGAGGAGGCCACGCAGTCGTTCCTGCTCGCACCGGGCTCGACGGCACTGGCCTGGGGCCCGGTGGTCGCGACGGTGGCCGACGCCTTGGGCGTCGAGCTCGACGACATCACCGAGGTGCACGAGGTCATCCGAGCGGACGAGGACATCGAGATCGCCAGCGGCACGATTCCGGCCGGCACCATCTCCGGGATGCGCTTCGAGATCCGGGGCATGATCGGGGGCGAACCGCGAATCGTCGTCGAACACGTCACCCGGATGCGCGACGAGGACGCCCCGCACTGGCCGACCGGGAGCGGCTACCGGATCTTGATCGACGGCGAGCCCGACCTGAAGGTGGAGCTCGAGCTGTCCTCCCGCCAAGGCGACCACAACCACGCCGGCTGCCTGGCCACCGCCATGCACGTGCTCAACGCCGTACCCCACGTCGTCGACGCCGAACCAGGCGTGCTCACCCAGCTCGACCTACCCGTCTATTCGGCCCGCCATCTCATGACGTGACCACGGAGACGCAGGCACTCGGGCGCGCCAGTGGTCACGGGCAGCTGAAGCTTCCGTCGAGGTACATGCAGCCCGATTCGGCGTCGTGAATGGCGCCGTTCGGCCCGAGGTACACGTACGCGCCATTGCGTCTGTCGGCGACGCCACACAGCCAGCGTGATGGCCGTCACAACCGACCGGGGGTCCGAGCCCGGCAACCCTTCGGGCTGCTGGGCGAAGACCCGCTGCTACGCGTCGCTTTGTGTGACCAGGTGGGTCCGGTGGCGGCCGGGAAGTCCCTTGAGTCGGACCTTGCGGCGCTGGCGGAAGGCCAGCTCGTCGGAACCGTCAAGTTCTCGGCGTACGGGGTCACTCACCAGTACCTCGTCACCCCGGGCCGCATCAGCGATGCGAGCGGCCATCACGACGTTGGTGCCGAAGAGATCGTTGTTCTCGCTCACGACCTTGCCGGTGTGGACCCCGACCCGAAGCGTTAGCGGCACCTCGATCGACTCCGCGGCGCGCAGTTCGGGGGTGAGCTCCACCGCGGCAC